>CALDKR010000211.1 GCA_937898095.1 uncultured Rhodoluna sp. | reverse complement strand
TCATCATCATTGGCTCGCTTCCGATTGTGCTTTTGGGTTTGATTTTCAAAGATCAAATTGAGACGACACTTCGAAACCTTTGGATAATCGCATTCATGCTCATTGTTTTCGGCATTGTTCTTGCGGTTAGTGATCGCGTGGGCACCAAGCAAAAAGGCTTGACTGCCATGTCAGCCAAAGACGGCATTATTCTTGGCTTTGGTCAAGCTCTCGCACTTATTCCGGGCGTTTCACGCTCAGGCGGAACAATCTCAACCGGTCTGCTTTTGGGTTTTTCACGACAGGCGGCAGCTAGATATTCATTCCTGCTAGCAATTCCCGCAGTGTTTGCAAGCGGCATTTACCAATTTGTCGGTTCATACAAAGATTTATCTGCCGACATGCTTGCCGCGACTGTCGTCGCAACATTGGTGGCTTTTGGCGTTGGCTTCTCGGTGATTGTGGCACTGCTTAGATATTTGAACCGCGGTTCATTCATGCCGTTCGTAATCTGGCGAGTGCTGGTTGGTGTTGGGCTAATTGTTGCCCTGAGCACTGGCGCTATAAACCCATAGCTACTCGGCTTTTTTGTCGCCTTCGTCGGCTGCACGCAAAAACTTTTCAAACTCCATAGCTAAAGCGTCACCCGAGGCTGCCTCTGAGTCATACGTGTCTTTAGCTTTTTCTAACTGCTGAATATAGCCGGCCATTTCTTCGTCGTTCTCAGCAACCTCATCAATGCCGCGCTCCCATGCGAAAGCTTCTTCAGCCAGCGATTTGTGATCGAATTCAACACCAAGCAGGCGCTCGGTTTCTTGCAACAAAGCCAAAGTTGCCTTTGGCGACGGTGTGTTGTGAACATAGTGCGGAACCGATGCCCAAAGGGCAACCGTTGGAATGCCTGCTTTCTCGAGAGCGATTGAAAGAACGCTCAAGATGCCGATTGGCCCCTCATAGTGGCTGCGCTCGATCTCGAGTTCATCACGAGCGTGGTCGTTTTGGCTGGTTGCGACGACAGAGATTGGTCGGGAGTGCGGAACATCGGCAAGCATTGCGCCTAAAAACAGAACCGCATCAATCTCGCGGTCTTCAATGAGTTCGATTATTTCAGCAGTGAATGACTTCCAACGGCGAGAGGGCTCAGTGCCGATAAGTAAATTGACTTTGGCAAATTCTGGGTGTGCATCAACAACTTCACGTGCTGGTGCACAAATTTCAGTGCCGGGCCAAATTATGTTTCGTGAACCATCTGGGGCAAACGCAACGCTTGGTCGAGTGAACTGAAAATCGTAATAATCTTCAGGGTCGACCTGACCAACCACTTCTGCACTCAAAGCCTCGGCGATGAACTTAACGGCGGCACTGGCCGACTCTGCGGCATCGTTCCAGCCCTCAAAGGCTACGACTAAAGTGCGACCTGAAAATGTTGGCTTTAGTTGACTCAATTGTTCCTCGTGGTTTGCAAAGAGTTTTAACTCTAAGCCAATAGCCCAAAGACTAAACTCGAGACATTATGTCTAGCGTCAAGCCACCCTTTGCTGTCCTGTGGGACATGGATGGCACACTCATCGATTCAGAGCATCACTGGCTATCTAGCGAGCGAGAATTGGCACTTGAGCACGGCGTCAATTGGACCCCTGAAGACGGCCTCGACTTGGTAGGCATGAGCCTGTATGACTCATCTGAAATCATCAAGTCAAAACTTGATTCAGACCTCAGCCCACAGCAAATCATTGATCGCCTCACCGAAATGGTCACTTCGAAACTGGTCGGCACACTACCTTGGCGCCCTGGGGCTGTAGAGCTATTGAGAGAACTCAAAGCGGCAAACATAAAAACTGCACTGGTGACCATGTCACTTCACCGCATGGCCAAGCGCGTTGCCGATGCACTTGACTTCACAGCTTTCGATTTGATTATTGCCGGCGACGATGTAAATTTCGGCAAACCGCACCCTGAACCATATCTAAGAGCTGCAGCGGGGTTGGGTGTTGATCCTGAATTTTGCATAGCCCTCGAAGACTCAAAAACAGGCCTAACATCAGCAGAACTAGCCGGCACAAAAGCCATCGGTATTCCCAATGTTGTGGGCATCCCTAATGAGCCGGGCCGAATCATTTGGCCAACTCTAAACGGCGTGAAGCTTGCTGATTTGCAGGCACTATACAAGGAATCAAATGACTGAAAAAAGACTGCCCACCGGCCCATTTAGAGCAGGGGATAGGGTTCAGCTAACCGGCCCCAAAGGAAACCTAAACACCATCACACTTCGTGAAGGCGCTGCTTTTGGAACCCACCGCGGTGAACTGAAACACGACGACATCATCGGGCAACCTGAAGGTTGCGTGGTCAAGAACGCGAATGGCATTGAATACCTTGCTTTTCGACCATTGCTAGCTGATTTTGTGCTCTCAATGCCTCGAGGTGCAGCAATTGTCTACCCGAAAGACTCTGCCCAGATTGTCACCATGGGCGATATTTTTCCGGGTGCAAATGTGGTCGAAGCCGGCGTTGGTTCTGGTGCTCTAAGCATGTATCTGCTTCGCGCAATCGGCGACTCCGGAAAACTAACTTCGTTTGAACGTCGTGCTGAATTTGCTGAAATTGCACAGGCCAACGTGATCACCAATTTTGGAGTCAAGCCCAAAAACTGGGCAGTCGAACTGGGCGATTTGCAAGAAGAACTGCCAAACAAGTGCGCGGCGGGCAGCGTTGATCGAATCGTTCTCGACATGCTTGCTCCGTGGGAGTGCATCGATGCCTGCGCCGAAGCGCTTGTTCCCGGCGGTGTTCTGATTGCATATGTTGCCACCGTGACTCAGCTTTCTCGTTTCACAGAGGCAGTTCGCGAATCGGCGCTTTTTGCCGAACCAAAAGCTTGGGAGTCAATGGTTCGTGATTGGCACCTGCAGGGTCTGGCAGTGCGCCCAGAGCACCGCATGATTGCTCACACGGCATTTTTGGTCACCGCGCGCAAACTCGCTCCGGGCACAGTGCTTCCAAACTTCAAGACCAAAGCTAAGCCTGAATTTGCCGATGAAGATCTTGCCGTCTGGAACCCTGATCACCTAGGCCAAAAAACCATCAGCGACAAAAAGCTTCGCAAGACGGTTCGCGCAGCTAACTCGGCAGCCGAAGCAAGAACCGAAAACGCCTAGTTAGACTTATTTCTGTCCCTCTTTTGAAAGAACGCAATTGAAAAAATCACTCGCATTTGTGGCGGCTCTAGCTGCCCTAGTTTCACTTTCAGGCTGTTCGGCAACCAACGAAGCCGATGCAGTTTTCTCAGGAGTGAAGCAGGTCTGCAAAAACTACAGCACCGGATCAGCAGCAGACAGCATCAAAGTAGAGGGCGAGAAGGGTGCGGTACCAACCGTCTCATTCGCTACACCGCTCACCTCAGACAAAGTTGAGACCAAAGTTATCTCAGAGGGCACCGGCCCTAAAATCACCGGCGATCAGCTGGCTGAGTTTGAGTTTGTCGGCGTAAACGCCGGAACAGGAAAAGTTTTTCAAGCCACTAAGTTCGACGGCACTGACAAAGTTTCGCAATACCTAAAAGCTGGCGGAAGCCCTGACTTCTGTGCTGCACTTGCCGGAGTTCGCGAGGGATCAAGAGTAGCCGTGCTGTTCCCAGCCAAGGTTGCTCACCAAAACCAAGGAATCGCTGACCTTGAAATCGGCAAAAACGACGGCATCGTCTTTATGTTCGACATCACTAAGGTCTTTTTGCCTTACGCGGTGGGCGATGAGCAAGCCGCACAATCAGGAATGCCAACTGTAGTCAGGGCAACCAATGGCCAGCCAGGAGTAATGATTCCTAAAACTGACGCCCCAAAGACTCTGAAGATTTCTACTCTGATCAAGGGTCGCGGCGCAGAGGTCAAGGCCGACCAAACCGTCGAGGTTCACTACAGCGGTTTTCTGTGGAGCGATGGCACCCAGTTCGACTCATCATGGGAGAACGGCCAGCCGGTTGATTTTCCTCTAACCAAGGGATCGCTGATTGATGGCTTCCTTGAGGCTCTAATTGGCCAGAAAGTTGGCTCGCAGGTGCTGGCAGTAATTCCACCTGAGAAGGCTTATGGCAACCAAGCCAATGGTGCAATTCCGGCCGGATCAACCCTGGTCTTCGTTATCGACATTTTGGGCATCAAGTAGCAAAAAGAAGCAGGGGGCAAACGGTGTCAGTGGCCGATTGGAAACCGCAGAAAAGCGACCTTTCCGAACGACTATTGCACCTAACCTGCGCACTTCTGGCCGCTCCATACGGGCTTGATAAATATGAAATTTATTCAGCCATCAAGGGTTATCGCGATTCGCAAGCCGCCGGAGACGACCCACAAAGTCTCGATAGAAAATTTGAGCGAGACAAAAAAGCTTTGCGTGAAATGGGCGTTCAGATTGAAAGCTACATTCCAAATTCTGCAATGGACAACAATCTCGAGACTCGATATCGCATCAGCTCCGAGGTTTTTGTTTGGCCCAAAGATGTTGAGTTATCGCCACGTCAACTGAGCCTCTTGAACCTGGCCGCTCAGGCTTGGGCGCACGCATCGCTCTCTGAAGACGCAGGCCGAGCTCTCAGCCGACTTCGCGCACTAGGAATCGCAACTGAAGAATCTGGCCTGATTGGCTTTGTTCCTAGAATTCGCACCCACGAGCCGGCTTTTTGGCCACTCAGCGAGGCCATTGATGCCGGCAAGGCGGTTGAGTTCAGTTATCGAAAAGCGGGTTCAAAACAGCCTGAAACCCGCTCGGTTTTTCCATGGTCGCTTCAAAACATCGATGGCCAGTGGCTGCTGATGGGCTGGGATTTCAATCGTGAGGAACCGCGAAATTTTTTGCTTAAGCGAATCGTTTCAAAAGTTGTGTCAGGCACTGACGAGTATGAAAAACCAGACCCAGCCATTCTTGAGCAGGCACTTGCCGAGTTAGCTCAACTAGTTGAACAGCAGGTTGCTCGATTGCGAATCAAGCCAGATTCCGAGGCTTGGTTGCGCTTCGGAAGCCCGAGTGCAACAAGTGACGAGGTTCAAATTCACTATCAAGATTTGCATCTGCTAGCTGAAGAACTTCGTGAATACGGTCGAGATGTTCTAGTGATTGGCCCGCAAGAACTTGCTCGAGAAGTTAGACGTGGCTTTGAACAGGTGGCATCTGATCATGCCTAAAACCTCATTTAATAGCGGCGAAGATCGCTTCAATTTCATGCTTGCGCTTTCGGGCTTTCTGATTCGACATGATGGGCAGTCGACAGTTTCTGAAGTCGCAGAGCACTTTGACATCGAACCCCAGCTCGTAATTCAAACGCTCAGAACTTTGAACTTGGCATCGGCGAAATTTGAAGATCGTCCAGAAGACCTGTTTTATGACATCGATCTTGACCAGCTCGATGAAGGGCTAATTCAATTTCAATCTGCCGAATCTGCGCCCGATGTTCCACTTCTGACCACCCGCCAAGCCTCGGCACTAGCCGCTGGCATTCAGCAGCTGTCTGGCATTCCAGATTTTGCCAGCAGTGAAGAACTCAGCGAACTGCTTGCGATTCTAGGAGCAGGCTCGACGGCCAAGTTTTCACCCGCAATCGAGGTCAAGTCACACGCCTCTAGTGTCAACGCAGACATAATTCGCAGGGCAATAATCTCGAAGCGTCGGGTTGCTTGTGAATATCTAAATCAACGAGGCGAATTGACTAATCGCGACATCGACCCGCTGAAGCTCAGTTTTGACGGTGAGCATTTTTATCTGGCTGGTTGGTGCCACCTTGCCCAGGCCATGCGAGTTTTCAGATTAGACCGCATGAAAAAAATCGCAGTGCTTGATGAGTCAATCTCACAGGCAGCTGAGAATTTGCCTGGTTTTTCTGACCAACCCTATGTTGCTGACAAGTCAGACATCGAGGTTTTAGTCGAAGTCGAACCAGAGGCATATCGTCTTATTGCCGAAGTTCAAGCTATTGCAGAACCAAAAGCCCCAGAATCGGCAAAAATTCGAGCGACAATTCGCGTGGGTCACCTGCAAAATCTTGGTCGATTAATTTCACGATATGGCGGTGCTGCCAAAGTCATCAGCCCGCCTGAGGCTCGCGAAGCAGTGAAAAATTATGCTCTTGAAGTGCTGGGCGAAGACATTCATAGTGATTTGGCAGGAACCGAGGAGTAATCATGGGTTTTTGGTTTTGGTTTGCGATTTGGTCAGTTCTTGCCTTGGCGGCACTTGTCGCATTTGCGCTGATTGGATATGACCTTTTCATTAAGGGCGAGGCAGCGTTCCACCAACTTGAACGCCTCAATACCCAAGTGCAGCCACTTCAAGCTGCAATCGATGAGCGCAAAGCAATCGAACGCCCCACTGAAAGCCTGCTTGAGCCATCGGTTGCAATCAACAAGCGCAAGGCCCTACTCAAGCGCAGAGAGCAAAAAGCGAGTGATCGACAGCGTAGGCTTATAGCCAGATTGAAAGACATACACATCGACGAAAGCAGGTTTAGCTGATGCGACTAAATGGCTGGGAATGGATCATCATTTTGGTGATTGTTCTATTGCTCTGGGGTGGCCCAAAGCTTCCGGGGCTTGCAAAGAGCCTTGCTCAATCGATGCGTGTCTTCAAAAAAGAAATCAAATCAGACGATTCAGGCAGCACTGGTGCCGAGGGCGAAAAGCCTTCTGAAAAATAAGTGATTAAGCGCAAAAATCCCGAGGGTCGCATGAGCCTCTCGGGGCACCTTAGAGAGTTGCGCAAGCGCCTCTTTTGGTCTGCGCTATTCATCGTCGCCGGCACCATTATCGGCTGGTTTATTTTTGATCCAGTTTTTGAATTGCTTCAAAAACCAATTCTCGAAGTTGCCAAAAATCGCAATCAAATTGCCGCAGTAAATTTCGGGGGAGTCACCTCGTCATTTGACATGCGCCTTCAGGTTTCAATCTTTCTCGGAGTCGTAATGACCAGCCCAATCTGGCTTTGGAACCTCTGGGCGTTCATCACTCCTGGTCTCAAAAAACGCGAGCGTCGATACACCCTGGGTTTCGTTTTCTCAGCGGTTCCGCTATTCCTAATTGGTTGCTACATTGCCTGGGCGTCACTGCCATCATTTGTTCAAACCCTGATCGGATTCACGCCGGCAGGCAGCACGAATCTGATTGACGGCAGTCTCTACATTCTTTTCACGCTGAGAATTCTGCTGGTTTTCGGCATCGCTTTTGTTTTGCCGGTGGTCTTGGTCTTGCTAAATTTCGCTGGTCTCATCACCGCAAAATCAATCATCAAATCTTGGCGAATGGCAGTTTTCTTGACCGCGGTTATCGCAGCATTGGCCACACCTACTGCTGACCCAATGTCGATGTTTTTGCTGATGATTCCGTTGCTTGCGCTTTATTTCTTAGCCGGCGGAATCGCCACAATTCGTGACAAGGCTCGCGGAAAAGCCATTGCCGCCATAGACGCCGAACATCAGCGCGGCCAGCGCTTAGACCGCAAGGAGGATCTCGGGCAGGAGGATTTGGAAATCAACACCAGTCATCGGATCGGTTCCTTAATGCGTGGCGGCCTCTGCCACTTCGGGCAGGGCAGCGTGGTAGTCAGTCACAAGCTGGGCCACCGAAGGCCCGATGATGTCAGTCACAAGCGCGGGATAAACGCCAAGCAGCAGCGTCATCACGACCAAAGGTGCGAAGATCGCCCGCTCGCGGCGGCTCATGTCCTGAATGGTCTTCAGCGCCTCTTTGACCAGCGCGCCCATGGCGACGCGGCGGTAAAGCCAGAGCGCATAGGCGGCCGAGAAGATCACGCCCGTGGTGGCAATCGCGGCGATCCAGGTGTTGACCTGGAAAATCCCGATCAGCACCAGGAATTCACCGATGAACCCCGAGGTGCCCGGCAGGCCGACGTTGGCCATGGTGAAGAACAGGAACACCAGCGCATAGGCGGGCATCCGGTTCACAAGGCCGCCATAGGCGTCAATGTCGCGGGTGTGCATG
The DNA here is from genome assembly GCA_937898095.1 of uncultured Rhodoluna sp. GTDB lineage: Bacteria > Actinomycetota > Actinomycetes > Actinomycetales > Microbacteriaceae > Rhodoluna. Next base: position 172 of record CALDKR010000211.1, on the reverse strand, counting down.
CGGTCATAGATCACGCCCACGCACAGGAACAGCGCGCCCGAGATGAAGCCGTGCGACAGCATCTGGAAGATCGCCCCGTCGATGCCCTGCTGATTGGCGGTGAAAATGCCCATGGTCACATAGCCCATGTGCGCGACCGACGAATAGGCGATCAGCTTTTTCATGTCCGACT
>CALDKR010000210.1 GCA_937898095.1 uncultured Rhodoluna sp. | reverse complement strand
CGATGTCGCGCAGCTCGTACATCATCTGGTAGGTCAGGGTGCCCGACTTCGAGACCAGGCCGATTGGGCCTGCACCCGAGATGTCGCTAGGGGTGATGCCGGCGTTCGACTTTTCTGGGCTGATGATGCCCGGGCAGTTTGGGCCGATGATGCGGGTCTTCTGGCCCTTTTCAACGTTGTATGCCCATGCCTCAGCTGAATCGTGAACCGGGATGCCCTCGGTGATCGCCACCGCCAGTGGAATCTCGGCGTCGATGGCCTCGATCATGGCTGCCTTTGCAAAGGCTGGTGGAACGAAAATAACTGAGACGTTTGCACCAGTTGCTGCCATTGCATCGGCAACGGTGCCGAAAACTGGAAGCTGCTTGCCCTCTACGTCAACGGTCTCGCCGGCTTTGCGCGGGTTCACGCCGCCAACGATGTTTGAACCACCGAGCAACATGCGGCGAGTGTGCTTCATGCCCTCGCTACCGGTCATTCCCTGAACGATAATGCGAGATTCTTCATTTAGAAAAATTGCCATTTTGAATTCCTTCTAGATCTCGCCGATTAGGCGTTTGCCAACTCGGCTGCCTTGTCAGCAGCGTCATCCATGGTGTCGACAATGGTCACAAGTGGGTGGGCAAATTCATTCAGAATGTATCGGCCCTCAAGAACGTTGTTGCCATCTAGGCGAACAACTAGTGGCTTGGTTGCCTTGTCGCCAAGGGTCTTAAGCGCACCGACAATTCCGTTTGCAACGGCGTCACAGGCGGTGATTCCACCGAATACGTTTACGAAAACGCTCTTGACCTGTGGGTCGTTCAAAATGACGTCTAGACCAGCGGCCATGACCTCAGCCGAGGCGCCACCACCGATGTCTAAGAAGTTAGCTGGGCGAACGCCACCGTGGCGCTCACCGGCATAAGCAACAACGTCAAGAGTTGACATAACTAGACCGGCACCGTTTCCGATGATTCCGACCTCGCCGTCAAGCTTCACATAGTTGAGGTCTGCAGCCTTAGCCTTGGCCTCTAGTGGGTCAAGCTCGTCGCGCTCCATGTTCTCGCGCTCGTGACGGAACTCGGCGTTGTCGTCGAGTGAGACCTTGCCGTCAAGTGCAATTATGTCGCCATCTTTGCTCAGGATTAGCGGGTTAACCTCAACGAGAGTTGCGTCTTCTTTGACGAAAACTTCGTATAGCTTGACGAAAACCGGAGCAACCTTTGCGGCTAGCTCGTCGTCGAAGCCGCCCTGCTTTGCAATGTCTAGTGCGGTTGCAAGGTCGATGCCCTTTACGGCTGAAACCGGAACCTTGGCTAGAGCCTCTGGGCGCTCCTCAGCCAACTGCTCGATCTCCATTCCGCCCTCAACGCTGCAAAGCGAAAGGAAGGTGCGGTTTGATCGGTCTAGCAAAACTGAGAAATAAAACTCTTTGTCGATAGCGGCACCCTGGGCAACCATGACGCGCTTGACTTTGTGGCCTTTGATGTCAAGGCCAAAGATGTTCTGAGAAAGCTCCTTTGCTTCTTCAGGTGACTTGGCAACTTTGACTCCTCCAGCCTTGCCGCGGCCACCGGCTTTAACCTGGGCCTTAACAACAACTACTCCGCCGATTTTGGCAGCAGCTGCCTCGACTTCGTCTGGGGTGTCGGCGGTGATTCCTTGAAGCACTGGAACGCCGTAGGCCTCGAACAAATCACGGGCCTGATATTCGAATAAATCCACTTTGATTTCCGTTCAGATTTTTGTGTGGGCAACTGGTCTAGTTTAGCTTTTCGATAGGCGCGACCTTGACCAAAAGGCGCTTTACGCCAATGGATCCGAAGTGAATTTCTGCGGTTTGGCGATTGCCTTCTCCGGCAGTTGAAATCACTTTGCCTTTTCCGAAATCTGAGTGCTCAACCATGTCGCCAGCGGCAAGTTGCAAACCCTCGTTGTTGCGAACTGAAGAGATTGCGCCCTTCCATTCGGTTTTTGGCTTGCTTGATGGAGTGCCACCATAGCCAGAACCGCTCGACTCGACTTGGCCATAACCCTGATCGTCGGCGATTGAGTTGCGATAGCGCATGGTGGCTTGGGCGCGAGCCGCGCCTGATTCGCGCCAGTCAATTAGGTGACCAGGAATCTCTTGAAGATAGCGACTAGGGGTTGCCGACTCGGTTTCGCCGAATGTTGTGCGACTCATTGCCAGGCTCAAATAGAGGCGCTTGCGAGCGCGTGTGATGCCCACATAAAAGAGTCGACGCTCTTCGGCCATGCCGCCAGGCTGAATGAAAGACATTCGGTGCGGCAAAAGCCCCTCTTCGAGACCGGTCA
>CALDKR010000209.1 GCA_937898095.1 uncultured Rhodoluna sp. | reverse complement strand
GTGTGTTCGGAGTTGACACCGGAACCCCGATCCTGAACCCGGGTGAAGTCGGCATTGTGGCTCTTGGCTCGATTCGCCCGAAGCCATGGGTGGTGAACAACGAGATCGTGGTTCGCCAGGTGACTACCATTGGTGCGACTTTTGACCACCGCGTGGTCGACGGTGACGTCGCATCGCGCTTTGTGCAAGACGTGGCTTCGGTTATCGAAGAACCAGCCCTGCTTCTTGACTAACTAAGCCACCTGCGCTGCAACTGATTCGTCTCCACGGATGACGAAATCTGTTTTTAGGGTTCGTGCCAACTTGACTAGAGTCGACAGCCGAGGCGAGTAGACACCCTTTTCAATTCGCGAAATCTCGCTTTGGGTTATTCCGGTTTTTTGGGCAAGTTGAACTTGGGTGAGCCCTGAAATTTTTCTGGAAGCGCGCAGGTCAATCGCAAGCTTCAGAAGGGCAATGTCTTCAGAAACTGAAGTTTGAACTTCTTCGATCAGTACTGGGTCGGCATCGGCAATCAACTTCGCGTGAATTGCGTAAAAATCTTGCTTCATTTTCGCCTCCAAATTATGTTATTTCTTACATAATTATGCACTTCGTATTCTCTTTCTTGCAATGCTGATTTCTTGCTGCTGCCTTTTGGGCGATGAATCGGCACCTTTGTCATAGGCCGCTAATAGGAATATGATGCGTCCTTTTTTGTAGGTGAAAAAGACCCGAACCAATGCCCCGTTTGCAGAAATTCGAAATTCGAATAGCCCAGCTTTGAGAGGTTTTATCCACGAACTTGGTGCCTGCCTGAGCTCGGCTATCTTTGTCACCTCGAAAAGGAAGGTTGAGACCGTGAGTGCGTGTTGTGGCGATAGCGAGCGCAAGAAATTCTCGTAATCGAATTCCGGGTGAATCTCCAGATGCCAAGGATGGTCTACCATCGGGACACTCTTTCAGCACCCTCTGACATAGAGTGCCAAGTGGGAGCCGAAAATTTAGTTGATGTTCGTGCGCAGAGCCAGCAACAGAAACCTACTGTTAATACACAGGGGCTTTCATTTTCATGAGTTTCATAAGATCTGGGGGAATAAATGAAATACGCGAAAATCGCAATTGCGCTGAGCGCCAGTTTGATTTGTACGGCGCCTAATGCCGCGATTGCCGACACCGCACAAAACGCTCAACGAATTCAAGTGGCTGTAAATCCGTGGAACGAATTCGACCAATTATCAAAAACAGAGCAAGTTGAGCTAATCAACTACTACAAGACGGCTGGATATCCGACAGTCTTCAACGACACACTTTTTACACTTAATTCTTCATACAAACAATCCCGAAGCTATCCAAGTCTTTCAACTTTTCTGGACAATGTTCCAGAGCTACTTGACTGCATAGCGCTGACAAATCTGAATATGTGCACAACCGCAAAGAATGATGCCTCCACAGCAGAAGCCTCAGCCCAAGCGCGTTTTCCAGCCACAACTCTCCACAATGGAAAAGGTGACGCATATCGTCATTGTTATTGGAGCGGATTGATGACAAGGCACATCGGCTCGGGCAACGCTCTAAAAATATCTGAAAATCATGAGACCCACTCGCCTGGCCCGCTAATCGAATATCAAATGGATACTTATAACAACACAAAAGGTCGCGTTGCTGGAATTAACTCCGCATACGATTCTGACGTGCGTTACACATGCTACGCGTGGGCAAACAATGGCACTCTAATTACTCTTTTCTAAAGAAGCTTCAGCGAGTATTTTGCGAAAAATCACAAAAATCACAACTATCGCCTTGGCTGCATTAGCCGCAGTAGCGATCTGTTTTGCTCTGCCAAACGCGATTTCGGTGTGGAATCTTAATCGCAATTTCGAAAAATCGATCAACGCCGAGATCCAGATAGATTTCGAAAACCTAAGAACTCTTGAGTTCGATGATTGGCAAGTCGAAAGCAAGGTGTGCCCCTATTCAAAAGCTCAATTCACACTCAGCAAATTTTTGGGTATACCTGGCAGCTATAGCGAAACCCTGATTTCAGAGGACCAAAACGGCATCATATTTCGCCGAAATGATGGCGAAATAGCCTTGATCACATTTAGCCGTCAAAAGCTTGATATGTGTCTTGAATGACTCGTTATGAACAGTCTTATTGACAATCATTATCAATAAGTCATAGAGTCTTCGGGTGAAGAAACTTGCCATTGTTGCCGCGCTAGCCGCCACCCTGTTGACCCTAACCGCCTGCGCCGGTGCGCCAGCCTCGACTTCGGGCTCAACCGAAAGCTCTTCAGCCAGCCCAACCAGTGGCACTGAGGGCAACGCCAGTTTTGACAGCAGCAAGATTCAGATCGTGGCCTCAACCAACATCTGGGGCAGCGTTGCCTCGAGCGTCGGCGGCGATTTAGTGCAGGTCACCAGCATCATCGACACTGCCTCGCAAGACCCGCACTCATATGAAGCTAGCGCTCGCGACCAGCTTGCCTTCAAGCAGGCTGATTTGGTGATCACCAACGGCGGAGGATACGACGAATTTGCAGCTAAGTTGGCCGAGTCAGCGACCGAGGCCGAAAAAATTGCCATCGCTGATGTTGCCACCAACATCGACGCCAAAAAGAACGAACACCTTTGGTACAGCGTCTCTGCAGTGGGCCAGGCGACCTATGCGATTGCCGACCAACTGGGCAAAGTCGACAGCGCAAACACCGAAACCTATTTGGCGAACGCCGACAAATTCATTGAAGGCCTGACCGGAATCGCGGCCGGATACGGCGAAATTCAAAAGAAAGCTAAGGGCAAAAAATTCTTTGCGACCGAGCCAGTGGCCAACTGGATGCTCAGCGACCTTGGTTTTGTCGACGCAACACCGGCCGAATTTTCAAAAGCAATCGAGAACGAAACCGATGTTCCACCGCTGGCTCTGAAAAATGCTCTTGACCTAATTGGCTCGGGCAAAATCAATGTTGTGGTGCTGAACGCCCAGACCGAAAACACCCAAACCAAGCAGATCGCCGACAAGGCCAAGTCTGCCGGTGTGGCAGTTGTGACCCTCAGCGAACTAATGCCAAAAGGCATGGCATACATCGACTGGATGGGCGAGAACCTAATCGCGCTCGATAAGGCTTTGGGCTAAACCCACAGGCAACCGACGCGACCCAAGCGAACTTCGCCGCCGAATCGAGATCAAATGCCAGACAGTCTGCTAAAAATCAAGGATGCGACCCTCGACTATGGTGAACGCACGCTTTGGAGCGGACTCAACATCGATGTGCAGCCGCACGAATTCATCGCGATTATTGGCTCTAACGGTTCGGGCAAAACCGCTCTGCTGCGCGCGATTCTCGGCCAGGCAAAACTCAGCGCCGGAACCATCACGCTGAAAAATCATAAAATTCGAAGCGGCTCACGCCGCTTGGGATACATTCCGCAAAACCGCAGCTTTGACATCGGTGTTCCATTGCTTGCCAAAGACTTGGTGCGCCTCGGGCTTGATGGTCACCGTTTTGGATTGCCGCTGCCAAACCTAAAGCACAGCCAAACCGTTGCGGCCGCCTTGGCATGCGTTGACGCAAACCACCTGAGCAACACCCCGATCGGCGAGCTCTCGGGCGGTGAACTACAGCGCATCCGTGTTGCACAAGCAATTGTTGGGCAGCCCGATTTGATCTTGGCCGACGAGCCGCTGAGCGCACTCGACCCAAATCAGCAGCAAATTGTGGCCGACCTGCTCGACAAAGAGCGCCGCGAACACAACGCCGCCGTGCTGTTTGTGACCCACGATGTGAACCCGATTTTGCCGATGGTTGACCGCGTGCTCTATTTGGCCAACGGTCAATTCAGAATCGGCACACCCGACGAGGTGCTGCGCAGCGAAGTGCTCAGCGAGCTGTATGGCGCTCCAGTAGATGTGCTGCGCAATCAGGGGCGCATTGTGGTGGTGGGCGCCAATGCCGATCACGATCACCACGATCACGAGGAGTGGGTCTGATGCCGACTCTGTTTGACTTCAGCAACTATGACCAGCTGATTCCGCTGGTGACCAACTCGCTAATCGCCGGTGCGCTGCTGGCTCTCATCGGTGGCTTGGTTGGCGTGTTTGTGATGACCCGCGACATGTCGTTTGCGGTTCACGGCATCAGTGAGTTGAGTTTTGCCGGTGCCGCAATCGCGTTGCTGCTGGGGCTAAATGTGGTGGCTGGTTCGGTGGTCGGTTCGCTCGCCGCCGCACTGATAATCGGCGCTCTAGGCGCCAAGGCCAAAGAGCGAAACTCGATCGTTGCGGTTCTGATGCCGGCCGGCTTGGGTGTCGGCATTTTGGCGCTGTCGCTCTATCAGGGCCGCGCCGCCAACAAGTTCGGCTTGCTAACCGGGCAGATCATCGCGGTTGATGACCCACAACTCGTATGGCTGATTGCAATTTGCGGCACCGTCTTGCTGACTCTCGCTTTGGTTTGGCGCCCGCTAAGTTTTGCCAGCCTCGACGCCGAGGTGGCTGCGGCCCGAGGTGTGCCGACTCGCGCGCTGTCGATTGTTTTCATGCTGGTTCTGGGCCTTTCGGTTGCGGCCAGCATTCAGGTGGTTGGCGCGCTTTTGGTGCTTAGCCTTTTGGTCACCCCAGCCGCCGCGGCGCTGCGAGTCAGTTCGTCACAGATTGTGGTGCCGATTCTGTCGGTGACTTTCGCGCTGATCTCGGTGCTCGGCGGAATTCTGCTGGCCCTCGGTGGCGGATTGCCGATCAGCCCCTATGTGACCAGCATCTCGTTTTTGATCTATCTGGTCTGCCGCCTAATTGAGCGGGTGCGCAGATGACCAAAATTGAAAAAATTTTTGAAGCGCCTAACGGCGCTGGCTCGGTGACACCGACCGCTAAGCGAAACACCCCACAAAAGACGGCTGTTCGAAAGGCGCTCGGCGAAGCCAACGGATTTGTCTCAGCCGGGCAGTTGCATCAGACCCTGGTTAACCAAGGATCTGCTATTGGCCTGGCAACGGTTTATCGGGCGCTCGCCGAGTTGGCGTCGGTCAGCGAGGCCGACAGCCTGACCTCGAGTGATGGCGAGATTCTCTATCGTGCCTGCGGCACCGAACACCACCACCATTTGATTTGTCGCCGCTGTGGCAAGACAGTCGAAATCGATGCAGGCCGCGTTGAAAAATGGGCCGACGAGGTCGCAAAAGAACACGGATTTGTGAATCCGAGCCACACAATCGACATTTTTGGCGAGTGTGCAGATTGCAAATAGCGGTTTTTTGGGATTTTTCGGCGTGTCGATGCCGAAATTTTCTTGCTAAGACTTGCTTAAGAACGCCGGCCTAACCTAAACTTGAGCAGTTGCTCTTTTAGCAACCAATACTTTTTTCATCAAGCCTTAGCCCTTTCACGGGCCAGCATCTATTAGATCAGTTTGGGCTTGGCCCAAAAGGAGACAAAAATGGCAGCTTATTGCCAGGTGACTGAGACCGGCCCACAGTTTGGCCACAACGTCTCGCACGCCCAGAACAAGACCAAGCGTCGCTTTAACCCAAACATCCAGAAGAAGACATACTTTGTTCCTTCTCTAAAGCGCAACGTGACCCTAAACCTAAGTGCCCGTGGCATCAAGGTAATCGACGCTCGTGGCATTGAGGCAGTTGTTGCTGACATCCTTGCCCGTGGCGAGAAGATCTAAGGAGCGCCGCTAAATGGCAAAGAAAGATAAGGACATCCGTCCGATCATCAAGCTTCGTTCGACTGCAGGCACTGGCTACACCTATGTAACCAAGAAGAACCGTCGCAACGACCCAGACCGTATCGTTTTGAAGAAGTACGACCCAGTTGTACGTCAGCACGTTGAATTCCGCGAGGAGCGCTAAGAATGGCTAAGAAGAGCAAGATCGCTAAGAACGAGCAGCGCAAAGTAATCGTTGAGCGTTACGCAGAGAAGCGCCTCGCACTGAAGAAGGCTTTGGTTGACCCTAACTCAACCGACGCACAGCGCGAAGAGGCACGTCTAGGCCTACAGAAGCTTCCTCGCAACGCATCACCAGTTCGCGTTCGCGGACGTGACGCAATCGATGGTCGCCCACGTGGTTACCTCGCAAAGTTTGGTGTTTCACGTGTTCGCTTCCGCAAGATGGCGCACAACGGTGAGCTTCCAGGCATCACCAAGTCTTCTTGGTAAGACCCAGTTCTCTGAAGGGACCCGACGAAAGTCGGGTCTTTTCGTTTAAACCCTTATAAATAAAGGGGACTAGCCGAATATCAGGCTAAAAACCCCGAAAAATCAAGGGTTTTTCTTCGCAACACGCCGAGAGCCTAGCAATGGCGCGGAACTACACGGTTGTAGTTTGTTTGAGACGGAACGTCAAACACGTATTAGAAGTCCAGGAGGACAACATGTCAGCACTAAACAAGGGCGAGCTTGTAGCAGCTATCGCAGAGCAGACCGGTGAGTCACAGGCTGCAGTCAACCGCGTAGTTGACGCATTCTTCGACACCATCTCAAAGACCATTGCTAAGGGTGGAAAAGTAACCATCCCTGGTTGGTTGTCAGTTGAGAAGGGTCACCGCAAGGCTCGTCAGGGACGCAACCCACAGACTGGTGAGACCATCCAGATCGCTGCAGCGAACACCGTAAAGGTTTCAGCTGGTTCAAAGCTAAAGGCTGCAGTTAAGTAGTCATAAGTTTTACTGAAAAGGCGTCGACTTCGGTCGGCGCCTTTTTGCATTCCCATTTGATGCGTAGGCTTAAACAATGAGCGCAATAACTAAGACTTCGAAGGCGCTCTTTTTCTTTTTAACTTTGGCACTCGTCGCTGCAACAATTCTCGGTTTACTAATCACGGGTGCCGCTAATCCATTCAAGTTGGTTGATCCAGGTGCAGTCGTGCGGTGGGGATTACCTATCTCTCGATCGATTACTGACATTGCGATGGCTACCAGTATCGGCTCACTAGTGGTGGCTGCCTTTGTTTTCGCTGAGGGAAGTAAGCAACTAAAGACTTCGATGAATATCGCGTCGATCTCCGCCATTGTTTGGACAGTTGCGGGAATGGTTCAGTTCAACTTTGTCTACTTGAACGTCACTGGATCAGCATTTACTTTCGAGCAGAAACAAGGCGACGGATTGTGGTTGTTTGCAACCACTGTTGAGCTTGGTCAGTATCTGGCACTAAATGTTTTAGCTGGTGCAATTGTGGCAGTGCTGGCACTGGCTTATCAAAGATTGTCGGCGGCGATATTTGTTGCAGCGCTTGGTTTCTTGTCGCTGGTACCGATTGCACTTACCGGCCACGCCTCTGGAACCGCCAATCACGGCATGGCCGTTAACGCCTTGGGATTGCATCTGGTTGCGATTGTGATCTGGGTGGGTGGGCTGATTGCTTTGGCTTTGGTTAGAAGCCGCTTCGAAGTGGACACAGTTCACTTTCAGCGCTACTCGTCATTGGCTTTGTTTGCCTATCTACTGCTCGGCATCTCCGGTTTGATCTCGGCTACGTTGCGTATCGGTTCACCCGCAAACTGGCTCACCAGCTACGGATTATTGATTGGCCTGAAGACAGCCGTGTTTGTGGTGCTTGGAGTATTTGGCGCTATTTATCGCAAGCGCTTGATGTTGGCGGGGGCTGCATTCTGGAAGCTAATCAGTGCGGAATTAATTTTGATGGCTACCGCCATGGGATTAGCTACCGCATTGAGTCGAACGGCACCGCCGCTAAATGCAGTTGACTTGGTAGGAGATAGCCCTGCTGAAATCTTGACTGGATCCAAGCTTCCTCCGGAGTTCAATGCTGTTACCTTCTATACCGAATGGAAGCCGGACCTGATCTGGGCTTTTGTCTCACTAGGTGGCATTTTCGTTTACCTTGCCGGAGTGCGCAGACTTCGCGCTCGC
>CALDKR010000208.1 GCA_937898095.1 uncultured Rhodoluna sp. | reverse complement strand
TGAGCTTTTTCGCTAGCGAAATCGACGTATGCCGAAACGCCCGGAACTTTGTTCAGGTTCTTTTCAACCCGCCTGGCGCAAGCCGTGCAGGTCATGCCCTCAATGTCTAGTTCGAGATTAATTTGTATCCAGCTTCATCGATTGCCGCTGCGATTGCATCGGTGTCAACGCTGTCATCAAGCACAACGTGGGCCGAGCCTTCGGTTGCCGAAACCTTGATGTCGCGAGCGCCGGCTAGCTTTGATAGTTCTTTGGTGACCGACATTTCGCAGTGTCCGCAGGTCATACCTTCGATTTTGAGATCTAGTTCTTTAGACATTTTTGCTCCCGTCAACTCCAGCCTTCCACGTGATATAGCCACCGTCAAGATTGCGCACATTAAAGCCGTGCGCCTTCAAAATCTGGGTTGCGGTGTGGCCGCGCTGGCCAACCTGACAGTGCACAATGACGTTCTCTGGGCTGATTTCATCTCGGCGGGCGCGCAGCTCATCCACTGGAATATTGATTGCCCCCGGAATGCTGCCCGCGCTGTTTTCGGTCTCGGTGCGAACGTCGACCAGCACCGCGCCCTTGGCCATTTCGGCTTCGAGCTCGTGCCACTGCACCGTTTCGGTGGTGCCGTGCAAAACGTTGTTGCCCACATAGCCGGCTTGGTTGATTGCGTCTTTCGCCGAGCCGAATTGAGGGGCATAGGCCAGTTCGAGATCCATTAGGTCATCAACGGTTAGCCCGCCGTGAATCGCAGTTGCAATCACATCGATGCGCTTGTCGACGCCGTCTTCACCGTTGCCCTGGGCACCTAGCAATTTGCCGGTGGTCGGGTCGAAAAGCACCTTTAGCGAGACTCGTTTGGCACCCGGATAGTAGCCAGCGTGCGAACCAGGGTGCAGGTGAATCGCAGTGTATTTAATGCCGGCTTTTTTGGCCGCGCGTTCGCTCAAACCGGTGATTGCAGTGGCAAAACCGAAGGCGCCGATGATCACAGTGCCGAGTGCTGCGTGAGCCTTTGGCTCGAGACCTGCGATTGAGTCGGCGGCTAGGCGGCCGTGACGGTTGGCCAGGTTAGCCAGTGGAATCAGGGTTTGCGCACCGGTTAGGTAGTGCGGCTTTTCAACCGCATCGCCAGCCGCATAAATGTCTGGGTCGCTGGTGCGCTGCTGGTCATCGACCCAAACACCGCCGGTGTCGCCCATCTTTAGGCCGGCCTCGCGAGCCAGCGAGTTGTCGGGCACAACGCCCGCTGCGGCAAAAACAATCTGCGCTGGCAGGTTGCGGCCGTCACGCAAAATCACAGCATCGGCGGTGATCTCAACCGGCTCAGCGTTGGTGACAATCTGCACGCCGTTATCGCGCAAGCGCTCTTGCAGCGGCTGAATCATCTCGGTGTCAAAAAGGCTAAGGATGCTCGAACCGCGCTGAACGATTGTGGTCGGCACTCCGATGTGGGCAAGGTTCTCAGCCAGCTCGATGCCGATGAAGCCGGCACCCAAAATCACAGCGGGGCCCTTGCCACTGCGCTCAACCATGGCTTTCACAGCGTCGGCGTCGGTTACATTGCGCAGGGTCATGGCACGGTTGATGCCCGGAATCGGCAGCTTTCGTGGCTTGGCGCCGGTCGAAATTATCAACTTGTCATAGTGGTCGACATATTCTTCACCGGTCTGCAAGTTAGTGACATTTACGGTCTTGTCATCGCGGTTGATTCTGGTGACCACGGTGTGCACGCGCACATCCAAGTTGAAGCGGTTGTGCAGGCTGGTTGGGGTCTGAAGCAGCAACGAGTTGCGGTCGGCAATCACGTCGCTCAAGTAATAAGGCAAGCCACAGTTGGCATAGCTGACGTGCTCGCCCATCTCATAAACGGTAATTTGTGCGTCTTCGCGAAGGCGGCGCAGGCGAGTGGCGGCCGACATGCCGCCAGCAACACCACCGATGATGATGACTTTTAGAGAGTTAGACATTTGAGGCTTTCTTCTAGGCCAGTGACAT
>CALDKR010000207.1 GCA_937898095.1 uncultured Rhodoluna sp. | reverse complement strand
CAAAACAAAAACACCCAGACCTAAGCCTGGGTGTTCTTGAGGAGGACTCAATTAAGAGCGAGGGCAAATTATTTCTTTTTGCCTGACTTCTTTTTTGCGGGCAACTTCTTTAGAACGATTGCCTGAGCAAGAATCACGTTCTTGCCGTTGAAGGTCGCAGCTGGTGCGCCGAATAGCTCATAGCCGTTGTCGAGGGCCTCAGAAACACGAGCACAGAACTGGCTGTCATCGATGCCGGTTAGCACCTTGTAGCGCTTCGGGGCTTCAACGACTGGCTTGACTGCGGCAACCTTGGCGGCTGGCTTTGCAGCGGTCTTTGGTGCGGCCTTTGGTGCTGCCTTGGCAACAACAGCCTTGGCGACAGTCTTAGCGGTGGTTTTTGCAGCTGGCTTTGCAGCGGCAACAGGTTTTGCAGGAGTGGCCTTTGCGGCAGCGCCCTTAGCCGCAGCGCGCGCGGCAGGGCGACGAGTGTTAGTTGTGTTTGACATGCCCCAATTGTCGCAGGTGAACAAAAGGCAAACGAAGCATTAACAAATGTCACCAAGTGAATTTTGTTTTTACTTGGTAAACAACCAAATCACCGGCAGCGCCACCATGGCCAAAATCGCCAAGCCTAAAACAGCCTGCGAAACCCATCCTGAAGCCCACGGCCCAAGCAAATTCTTGTCGCGAGCGAGCACGAAGACAATCACCATCAGAATCGGTGCCGAGAGGCCGTTCAAGAGCGCGGCTAGAAACAAAAACTGCATCGGTTCGATGCCGATCAAATTCAGCAGCAGTGCCAAAATCATCGAGGTCAAAATCACCGCATAAAAACTGCGCGCTTCGAGGGGTTTGCGCTCGAGGCTTTCGCGCCATCCGAATGTTTCTGCCACCGCATAGGCGGTTGAACCAGCCAGCACCGGCACCGACAACAGGCCGACACCCAAGATGCCCAGCAAAAACAAAAGCCCGGCAAAATCGCCGGCAAGCGGCTTGAGCGCCATAGCTGCGTCTTCGGCCGAGGCAATCTGCGTGATGCCCGCCTGGTGCAGCGTGGCCCCGGCGGTGACCATGATCGAAAACATGATGAACACACCGGTGAGCATGCCGGCAAAAACATCGCCGCGCATTGCGCGCACCTGCACACGACTCAAAGCACCCTTGCGCTCGCCCAGCTCTTCAACCTCTTCGGCGGCCTGCCAAAAGAACAGGTATGGCGAAATTGTGGTTCCGGCAAGGGCAATCATCAGAGCGATAGTGACCTTCGAAAAATCGAAGTTTGGAACCAGTGTGTCGACGGCAACCTGACCCCAATCAACCTTGGCCACAAACATCACAGCGACATATGCCAGCAGCGAAAGACAGAGCCATTTGAGCACTCTGGCATAGCGGTGATAGGGCACGATGATTTCAACCAGCGCCATCGAGAGCGCAAAAACCACAACGCCGACCACCTGGTCAACCGGCACAATCAATCGAAGCGCCGCGGTCATTGATGCCAGGTCGGCGGCGATGTTCACGGTGTTGGCAATCGCAACTAAAAGCACGGCGATAACCAAAACCCAGCGCGGCATGCGCTCACGAATAATCGCAGCGAGGCCTTTGCCGGTGACCAGCGCTAAACGCGCACACGCCTCTTGGGTCGCAAAAGCCAGCGGCAACAACCAAGGGGCGGTCCAGAGCAATCCATAACCAACCTGCGCGCCAGCCTGAGAATATGTGCCGATTCCCGATGGGTCGTCGTCGGCCGCGCCGGTGACAATGCCTGGGCCAAGGCGGTTGAAATATCCGCTCGACATAAAGTTGCCGCGGGTTGGGTGGTGTTGCCCGCGAACCTCTGGCGTCAACCCTCGGTGCCGCTCGCGGCGCGCTCGAGCCTTGGCAACAACCGGGTGCTTGATCTGGGCCATGGCATCAGCCTAAAGCAAAACCCCCAGGCTGAAGCCTGGGGGTTTTGTT
>CALDKR010000206.1 GCA_937898095.1 uncultured Rhodoluna sp. | reverse complement strand
AGCTGTCGTTGTCGAACTCACTCACCTAGCAACTCTCTATCACGACGATGTCATGGATGAAGCGCCAACCCGACGCGGTGTGCCGACGGCACAGAAAATCTGGGGAAACTCGGTCGCGATACTCACCGGAGACCTGCTATTTGCGCGCGCATCGCAGATTGGCCTTGGCCTAGGCACAGAGACTTTGCGTTTGCAAGCCGAAACTTTTGAGCGTCTGTGCCTCGGCCAGCTGCACGAGACGGTTGGGCCAAAAGAAGGCGATGACGCGGTGGCGCACTACATCCAAGTTCTTGCCGATAAAACCGGCTCGCTCATCGCAGCTTCGGCCGTTATGGGTGTTACTGCTTCGGGCGCCTCAGCAGAATTCATTGAACCTCTGCGCCTCTATGGTGAGCGCATCGGCGTGGCATTCCAGCTGATTGATGACGTTATCGACATTTCTGAGGCGGGGCCATCGGGCAAAACCCCAGGCACCGATCTTCGAGCCGGTGTTCCAACCTTGCCGACATTGCTGTTGGCTCGCGAAGCCGCGGCCGGCGATGCCGAGGCGGCGAGCTTGCTTGAGTTAATCGCTGGTGGTCTCGAGTCTGACGCCGAACTGCAGACCGCTCTAGAGCGACTGCGCGGCCACTCTGTCGCCGATGAGGCACTTGCCGCCGCCAAACAGTGGGCCCAAGATGCCGTTGACGCACTCGCGCCACTGCCAAACAGCTCAGTCAAGTCAGCTCTTGAAAAATTTGCTGAAGCAGTCGTAGACCGCCAAAACTAAACCCAAAATTCGATTCGAGCAGTTCTAATGACACAGCTGACCAAAGCTAGATCAAACGCCATCAAAAACGCAATCACCCTGATGTTCATCATTCAGGGCATTTGTTCGACCACTTATATGCCTCGAATTCCAGACATCATTGAGCAACTAGATGTGTCGCTGGCAACCTGGGGCATCATCATCGGTGTCGGTGGTTTTGGCAGCCTGGTCGGCCTAACCATCACCAATCAGCTAATTTCTGCATTCGGCACAACGCGCGTCACGCTCTATAGCGGCTTGATGATGGCTACCTGCATTGCATCGTTTGCCTTCATTCACGACCCATTCGTATTTTTGCTTGCAAACCTTTTGCTGTCATTCGCTGGCGGTGTTTTGGGAATCGCGCTGAATGCCCAAGCAATCGCGTTTCAGGGCCGCATCGGCAAGGTAATTCTCGGTCGCTTTCACGGCGCTTGGTCGCTGGGTGCCGGCTTTTCGGCAATCGTCTCTGGCTTCTTTGCAACTTTTATGCCGCTTTGGATTCACCTGGTTTTGATCACCTCTGTTTCTGCTGTCGTTTATGTTTTTGCAGCCAAGAACATGCTGCATCGCGACGAAGAGGGTCAAGACCTTGGGGGCAGCACTCGAAAAGTGCTCAACATTTTCAAGGCTCCGAAGGCCATCTGGGTTATCACTTTTGCTGCCTTCTGCGGAATTTTGCCCGAGGTGGCAATCATGGATTGGTCGGCCGTTTTCGGTCGCAAGGTGCTTGGCCTCTCGGCTGGCCTGGCTGCGGTGCCCTACATCGCGTTCGTTGTCGCGATGATCATTGGCCGCTTCTCGATTGAGAAACTGAC
>CALDKR010000205.1 GCA_937898095.1 uncultured Rhodoluna sp. | reverse complement strand
ACCTCAACCCAAACGACCCACTAGCGGTTGCTGAATATGCACTTCAGCACGCAATCGAACTAGCAATCATTGGCCCTGAGGCACCGCTGGTTGCCGGCGTCAGCGACGCACTTCGCGAGCAGGGCATCGCGGTGTTTGGCCCAAGCCAAAAAGCAGCTGCTCTAGAGGGCTCAAAATCTTTCGCCAAAGAGGTCATGGCTGCGGCTGGTGTTCCAACCGGCATGGCCCGCGAGTGCAGCACTCTAGCCGAGGTCGAAGATGCCATGGATGACTTCGGTGCGCCATATGTAATCAAGGCCGATGGCCTAGCCGCGGGCAAGGGCGTTATCGTCACTGAAGATCGAGCTGCCGCACTCGAGCACGCAGCCAAGTTCATCGACATGGGCATTTTGGTTGAAGAGTTTCTTGACGGCCAAGAAGTCAGCTTGTTCTTTTTGAGCGATGGCAAAAACGTTTTGCCACTCACCCCAGCCCAAGATTTCAAGCGCGCACAAGACGGTGATGCCGGCCCAAACACCGGCGGCATGGGCGCCTATAGCCCGCTGCCATGGTTGCCGGCTGGGTTCATCGATGAGGTTGCTCGCGATGTTGCACTGCCAACAATTCAAGAGCTCGACCGACTCGGTGCGCCATTTATCGGCTTGCTCTATTGCGGTCTGATTGTCACCGAGCGTGGCATCCGGGTTATTGAATTCAACGCGCGCTTTGGCGACCCTGAGACTCAGGTTGTTTTGCGCCGCCTGACCAGCCCACTAAGCACACTGCTTTATAAAGCCGCAACCGGTCACCTCGAAACCGCACCAGACCCGCAGTTCACAAAAGATGTTGCCATCACCGTGGTGTTAGCCAGCGAGGGCTACCCAGAAACCTCGGCTCCGAATCGACCAATTCACGGTCTTGGCGATGCTGAAAAAGTTCACGGCGTTGAGATTGCTCACGCCGCAACCGCTTGGGCTGAAAACAAGGATGGCGAAGAATCACTGATTGCCACCGGTGGCCGCGTGCTTTCAGTGGTTGCTGTCGGCGATGACTTTGCCGAGGCGCGCAAGCAAGCCTATGAAGCTATTGAAAAGATTCACCTTCAGGGTTCGCACTATCGCACCGATATCGCCAAGAAGGTCGCAGCTCATGACTAGCACTGATAAGCCAGCGAACAACCAAAACGCGCCTGATGTCGCAGGCTGGTTGCACGTGTACAGCGGCAAGGTTCGCGACCTATACGAGTCGGTCGACCCAAGCCTTGGCCACCTG
>CALDKR010000204.1 GCA_937898095.1 uncultured Rhodoluna sp. | reverse complement strand
CGGCCCAATCGTGGCACCAAAAAAGAAGCCAACGGCTTCACCAACAGCTACCGCAACCGCGACTCCGACCGCAACTGTTGATCCCTCAATCACTACCAACACTCAGTCACTAAAAGGCGGCCAGTTGGCAACCGGTTCGGCCACTATCGCCGGCTCAGGAGCAAACCAGTCGGTTTCTAAGTCGGGCGCATCTGAAGGTGTCGCCAACACTCAGTCTCCTCAACAGCAGGTAGGCGGCTCAAGCGTCACCCAGGAACAGGTTGCCCCGATAGACGTAAAGACGATTGACTTTACGGGCAAAACCCCAGCCGACAAGTTCGTCGAAGCCGCAACAGCTTCAATAGGTGCGATGGCGATTGGCGCAATATCTTTGGGCGTCGTGACCATGGTTCGCGGCAAACGTCAGCAAAAAGACCTCAAAGCCGAGTATCAATACAGCTCAACCGAGTAGCCATATTTTTCGCGGGTTTTGCGGGGTTAGGATTGACCGGTGAGCAAAGCAGATCTTTCGAAAAACCCGGCCCAAGTCGCCGCAATGTTCGACGAAGTGGCAGCAAATTATGACACCACAAACACCCTGCTTTCATTTGGCCAAGACCTTCGCTGGCGCAAAAAAGTTGCTGCCGCGGTTGACTCGCAATCTGGTCAGTCAATTCTTGATTTAGCCGCTGGCACTGGCGCGTCTTCGGTCTCATTCAAAAAGCCGGGCGTCAAAGTAATCGCCGGCGATTTCTCTGAGGGCATGCTTGCTGTTGGCCGCAAGCGTCATCCTGAAATTGAATTTGTTTATGCAGATGCGACCGCGCTGCCTTTCAAACAAGACGAGTTTGATGCGGTCACAATCTCATTTGGTTTGCGAAATGTGGTTGACACCAAAAAGGCTCTTGAAGAAATGTTTCGTGTGACCAAGCCAGGCGGGCGCATTGTTATTTGCGAATTTTCAAAAGTTCAGAACCGACTGCTTGCGCCACTTTATACGTTTTATCTAAAGCAGATTCTTCCTAAGTTCTCAGCCTTCTCGAGCAAGGCGCCCGAGGCATATTCATATCTCTCAGAGTCGATTTTGGCTTGGCCAAGTCAGACCGAGCTGGCCAAGTTGGTCGCCAACGCGGGCTTCGAGCGAGTGACCTACAAAAACCTGACCTTTGGCGTTGTCGCAATGCACATCGGTTTTAAGCCGAATGTCGCGGTGAACAAGTGAACCTAGCCACGCTGCCAAAACAGCTTAGAAATGTGTCTGATGCACTGCTGCTCA
>CALDKR010000203.1 GCA_937898095.1 uncultured Rhodoluna sp. | reverse complement strand
TCGCCAACCTGGTCGGCGGTGGCTCGAAGAATGCTTCTCCTGCTCCGGCCGAGACGGGTTCGACCCAGCAGGTCACTGCGGGAGGCGAGTGCGCTCCAGCCGCCGTAGCCGTGACCGCCTTCACCGGCGATTCGGCTGGGCAAAAACAAAATTCCTTTGCTGCAAAGGCTCAGCCGTACATCTGGTTCGAAATCGTCAACACCACGACTACGACATGCAATTTCAATTACGTTGGCCTGAAAACCTTCATGACCATCACCTCGGGGCCTGACACCATCTGGACAAATCAGCACTGTGCCGCCTATTCGTCAGAGGCAACAGATCAGGTCTTCAGCCTTGAGCCGGGCAAAGCAATGGCAACTCCTCCCGTAGCTTGGTCGCGCTCACGCTCTAGCGCCACTACTGGCTGCACGGCAGACGGAAACGCAGCTGCGGCTCCGGGCTACTACATGTTGGAGGCTCAGGTTAGTGGCGTGCATTCTCTAGCTGTCCAGTTCCAGCTGCAGTAAGAGGCTTTACCAGTTCAGCGCGAGCGCTAAAGCCGCGCGCAAATCGCCGACCTTCGAGTCAACCGTGCGAACGAACCCCAGACGAGACGCCTCGCTAGCACGAGCCTTTTCATTGCTGACCTTGCGAACCTCGCCGGCCAGGCTGATCTCGCCAAACGCGGCGAGGTTGTGCGCCACGGGCTTGTCGGCCACGGCAGAAGCGATGGCGATGGCTATCGCTAGGTCGGCCGCAGGTTCGGCCAGACGCACGCCGCCCACGGTTGAGACATAAACATCCAGTTCGCTGACGCGGAGCCCGGCACGACGTTCAAGCACGGCAAGCAACATCGCCACGCGCGAAGAGTCGACTCCGTTGGTGACTCGGCGTGGCTGCGGGGTCGAGCTCTTCACAACCAAGGCCTGAACCTCGGCGATCAGCGCGCGCTTGCCCTCGACCGTGACGGTTACGCAGGTTCCCGAGACCGGGCTCTCGCCACGCGAAAGGAACAGCCCGCTAGGGTCGGGAACCTCGCGGATGCCGTCGCCTGTCATCTCGAAGCAGCCAACTTCATCGGTTGGACCAAAGCGGTTCTTAAGGCTGCGCACGAAACGAAGCGAGGTCTGGCGGTCGCCCTCGAAGTGACAAACCACGTCGACGAGATGTTCGAGCGCGCGCGGTCCGGCAATCGAGCCGTCTTTGGTGACGTGCCCGACGAGAATGATTGGCAGTGCG
>CALDKR010000202.1 GCA_937898095.1 uncultured Rhodoluna sp. | reverse complement strand
AATCAAGCTTTGGCCGGGCATGAAGATCGGTCAGCTCTGTTTCTTTCAGCTTTCAAGCCCGAGCGAGAATCCATACGGTTCTGAAAAATATGGCAACCGCTATCAGGGCCAGCGCGGGCCAACAGCCTCTCGCTCTTATTTGAATTTTCACCGCACAGATGTTGGCAACAGCCCTCTCGAGGGTGGCAACTAATGTCGATTGCCCGCAAAATCAAAAGCGCCTTCGGCGCAATAGTTGCCCTCGCCCTTGCCGCTCTGATGGTCGGTTTCGGTTCAGTTGGTGCGAGCGCTCACGCCGAGCTAACCGGTTCGAATCCAATCGCAGATTCAGTGATCGGCATGCTGCCGCCAACAGTTGAGCTGACCTTCGGTGAGCCCCTGATGGTGGTCGAGGGCAGCGAGGCTGCCAACCAAATCACCGTGACTAAAGCCGACGGCAAGCGCATCGATATTCGAACCACAACTGTTGCCGACCGAGTCGCAAGTGTCGCCCTTGACACCGCCGCCGGCGAAGGCGTTTATACGGTTGCCTATCGCGTTGTGTCAGAAGACGGTCACCCAATCGAGGGCAAGTTCAAGTTCGAAGTGTCGGTTGCTGCACAATCGGGCGAGGCCGAGCCAATGCCGATCAGCGAAATGCCCAGCGATGCACCAACCGCAGTGATCGCGCCCGCCCCAGAGCCACGCGAAGGCGCCGAAGCCGAAGCCGATGAAGACAATGCCGGTGCCAGCCCATGGCCATGGATCGCCGGAGGTGCTCTCTTGGTCGTAGCTGCTGGAGCTGCAGTTTTTGTTTTGCGCCGCCGAAACAAATAGGCACCTTGTTGAATTTGCTGGCTCTGCGCCCTCGGCAACTCTGCGATTTGACTGAAATTTAGTCGCCGAGTTATTCTTGTTCTACAAATTGTAGAAATGTAGTCGAAGGAATTCTCGAGCCACATGAAGCTAGCCCCCCTTGCAGCAAAGATCAGCGCAATCACCGCAGCAATTGCCCTATCGCTCGCCATCGCATCTGCAGCGAATGCGAGTGATATCGCCGGTTCAAAGACCACGATCATAAAAACTGCGGCGGCCCAGGGCGTTGTGGTGACTCAGGCTTGGGTTCGAGCATCGAGTTTTTCTGACCACGTTGGCGGCATGACCGGTGTGTTTGCCAAGATCACCAACCGCACCAAGAAGACCGTTACTCTGACTGGTGGTTCAAGCAGCTTTGCGCCGATGGTTCAGGT
>CALDKR010000201.1 GCA_937898095.1 uncultured Rhodoluna sp. | reverse complement strand
CGTGACGCTCACCTGCTGAGATCGGAGCTACGTCGTTTACTTCGATTGAGGTTGCCTTAGCAGAGCCTGAGGTAGTGGTAGTCATAGGCAAAGGTTAGCGGTGAACAAAAGGTAAACAGCGCAAAATCTAAGCGTTTTCAGTGAGTTTTACGACATTGAAACAAAAGATTTTTTGAATATTTTTGTAGACCGGCCAAACAGTCAACAAAAGGTAAATTTGAATCGATGAGTTTTGACGACGAACTGCTTGCCCGAGTGATTTGGGATGAAGAGACCGCCGTTGCCGAGCTGACCAAAATATTCGAATCCGATCGAACCACGGTTTTAAAAACTCACTGTGCAATAGACGATTATCCGGTTAGGGCTCGGTTAGAAAATCTGGGCTTCGAGGCTAAGCGAGAGTTCACCGAGCGAGGCATTCGGCGTCAGCGATTCACCTGTGATCGCTATGACTTTATTCGTACGCTCGCCGAAGCAAAAATGGCTGAACATCTCGACATGGATGTTTGGACCTTCGGGTACGACAGCGCCAAGCGGCGCGCCGGCCTCTGCAACTACACCGCGCGCACAATCACCATCTCTCGTTACCTGGTCGACATTCACACTTTTGATGAATCGATGCAGGTTGTGCTTCATGAGATTGCACATGCAATTGCAGGCAAGAAAGCAGGCCACACTAAAGCCTGGCTCACGATTGCAAAATCGATTGGCTATCGCGCTGAAAAATTCACCGGCAAAGAAATAGCAGCGGAAACCGCAAAATGGATGGGTCGCTGCCCCGCGGGGCATGAGCACTTTAGATATCGCAAACCAACCAGGCAGCTTGCCTGCGGCATTTGTGGCCGAGGCTTTTCTAGGCGAAACCTAATTTCATGGACGCAACGATAATCAAAATCGTCACGACGAAGCCAGCAAAGAAGTTCAGCCAAATAAACCTGCGCCAACCCCTATTGGCTTTCTCGCACTCGGCGTCAGTGATGTTCCAGAACTGACCGACAATCACCAGGTATGGAAGCGCGGCTATTGCGGCAACAGCCTCGAGACCGCCAGCCGGCAATAGCGCCAAGCCGGCAAGCAGATAAGCGATGAACGCGAAGCGAACGGTCGCACGAGCGCCAATTGCGGTGGCGATTGAGCTGATTTCAGCCTCACGATCAGCGCGAACATCTTGCACTGCACCAAACGCATGAGACGCCATGCCCCACAGAGCAAAGGCAATGATCATGGCCAGAAGTTTTGGCTCGGTCATGTCAATCTGTGCAAATGCGAGAGCAAAAATCATTGGCCCAACAAAATGGCTGCTCGATGTCAGTGAATCAAGCACCGGAATTTCTTTGAAACGCAAGCCTTTTGCGCTGTAGGCCACCACTGTGAAGAGAATTAGCGCCAGCCAAAAGTGCGAAGTTGGGTTGCCATAGAAAACAAAATGCGCAACAAACGGCAAGCACGAAAGAGCTGCGGCCCAAAGAGTAATTCGGTGCCACTTCGGATCAAGCAGAGCCCCTTCGATTCCGCCCTTTCGCGGGTTTCGCAGGTCACTTTCATAGTCGAACACGTCATTGATTCCATACATCAAAAGGTTGTATGGCCCCAGAAAGAATACGAAACCGACCAGCAGGTGAATGTCGATTTTGCCGGTGGCAAACAGATAGGTGACCGCAAACGGGTAGGCGGTGTTGATCCAAGAAATCGGCCTCGAAGACCAAAACAACTGTCGAATCGCCTCGATCACTTGCGCCCCTTTGAATTTGCTCTGCGGCTAAAGATAACCCAAAGCGCCGGCACTAAAAATACGGCCGCGATTGTGTATGCAAAATCTTCGACTGGAGCAACACCGATGAGCCATCCGATGATTTTGTTCTGGTCATAGTCAACCGTGCCGCTCAAGATTATGACGTTGTCGAAAACCGCAGTGAGCGCAAGCATCGCGACCAAAGTCAACCCGATGCTGGCCCATGGTGTGCGGCGCATAAATAAATTCAGAATCACCAGGAGCGTCAGCAACACTGTCAAGTTCAAGGCAAGATATGTCATCTTTTGGCTCGAATTCTTTCGACTGCGGTGAAGATAATCAGCGTTGAATAACTGAGCAGAGTCAAAAAGAAAAGTTCTTCTACCGGAAACTCCGGGGCGATAGTGAAGCCAGAGAGGTAGGTCGCATGGCCCCTGAAGAAAATTCCCATGCTTATTCCGGCGAGGTCCCAGAGGCTAAAAAACGCAACAGAAATCGCGATGACTGCCGCAGCAATCGGTGGTCGCTTGAAGAAGGCGAGTTTGAAACGATAATCAATCAGCGCAAGGCCGCAAATTGAAAATAAAAGCCCTAACAGATAGGCCAGGTTCAACGCAGGCCTTTCCATCCTTTTTCGCCAACGGGCTTGATTTCAGACTTGATCGGTCCACTGCTGCGGTCGTCAACCAAGTGCTTGTAAACCAATTCGGCGCCGATCAGGCACATCGGCAACCCGATGCCCGGAATCGTGTTGTGGCCGGCATAAAACAGGTTGCTAACTTTTTTGCTCTGGTTTGACGGTCTAAAGAAAGCACTTTGACGAAGCTTGTGCGCCATGCCGAGCGCGGTGCCTGACCAAGCGTTGAGCTCGTCGGCAAAGTTGCCAGGCCCCATAGTGCGGCGAACCACAACTCGCTCGGCAAGGTCGGGAATGTCACACCAGTCTGCAATTTGCGCGATAACTCGATCGGCTTCTGCTTCAAATGCAGGGTCACCGGCACGGTCGATGCCGCCTTTGCCAAGGCGAACATCTGGCGCGCAAGGAACCAACACGAAAACATTCTCATAGCCCTCAGGTGCAGTGCTCGGATCGGTGCGAGAAATTACGCTGATGTAGAGCGATGCCGGGTCAGAGAATTGTGGCTTGCTTCGATCGCCAGGCTTTCTGAAAACATTCGCAAAGTTCTTGCTCCAGTCGTCTGCATAGAGCAGAGTGTGGTGATCGAGCTCGGGCAGCTTGCCCTTCACGCCTAGGTAGAGCAACACGGCAGATGGACCAGGAACCTTGTTGGTCCACCATTTTTCAGGCAGTGTCTGGTGCTTTGGGTCGAGCAGCTTGGTTTCAATGTGGTGAAGGTCGGCGGTGCCGATGACAACATCAGCAGCAAACAGAGCCTCTCCAACCCGCACGCCGGTAGCACGACCGTCGTCGCCAACCTCAATCTTTGAAACCGGAGAGTTGGTGCGAATGTCTACGCCGTGTTTTTTTGCTAAGCGCTCAACTGCTTCAACAATTGTGTAGAAACCACCCATCGGATAAAAGACTCCGACATTCATGTCGACGTGAGTCATCAGGTGATACATGCTCGGC
>CALDKR010000200.1 GCA_937898095.1 uncultured Rhodoluna sp. | reverse complement strand
GCTGGTCAAGTCGACTCAGATCATGAAAGAAACCCTCCTAGAGATGAACCAACGCGGCGTTGCCGAGCGCTGGCCGGTCATTCTGGGTGGTGCCGCGTTGACTCGCGCCTTTGTCGAGCAAGACCTGGCCGAAATCTTTGATGGTGAAGTGCGCTACGCACGCGATGCGTTCGAGGGTCTGCGACTTATGGATGCCCTGGTGCGCATCAAGCGTGGCGACGCCACGGTCGAGCTCCCTCCGCTGAAGAAGCGCCTCGTCGAGGGCGGGGCGAAGCTGGTGCGCACCGAGGCGGCCGACATGCCAACTCGCAGCGACGTTGCAACCGACAATCGAATCCCGACTTCGCCCTTCCTTGGCACACGCGTGGTCAAGGGCATTCCGCTGCGCGACTATTCGGCGTTCCTCGATGAGCGCGCCACTTTCATGGGTCAGTGGGGTCTCAAGCCCGGTCGCGGCGAAGGCGGCGCCAGCTATGAAGAACTCGTAGAGACCGAGGGGCGTCCGCGTTTGCGCGCCTGGTTGGAACGCATCCAGACCGAGGGCCTTCTTGAGGCCGCAGTGGTTTACGGCTATTTTCCAGCCGTATCCGACGGCGACGACCTCGTAATTTTGCACCACGGCCCCGATGGCTTGAACGGCATTCCGGCCAGCGACGGCGGCAGCGGGGGAGCACCCGGCACCGAACGCATGCGATTTACGTTCCCGCGCCAGGCCCGCGATCGTCACCTGTGTCTAAGCGACTTTGTCGCATCGAAGGATTCGGGTCGCATCGACATCGTGCCGTTCCAGCTGGTCACCATGGGCAACCGCGTCTCTGAGGTTGCCAACGAACTGTATGCGAACAACGAATATCGCGACTACCTCGAACTGCACGGCCTTTCGGTGCAGCTGACCGAGGCACTTGCCGAGTTCTGGCACGCGCGTGTTCGCGAGGAGCTGGGCTTCTCGACCGAAGACCCGAGCGAGGTCGAGGGCTTGTTCAAGCTCGAATATCGCGGTGCTCGCTATTCGTTCGGCTATCC
>CALDKR010000199.1 GCA_937898095.1 uncultured Rhodoluna sp. | reverse complement strand
GCAGAAACTTTGCTCTGAAATATGGCGCCACCCGTGCAATTGACCCTCTGGTCGAAAACGTTGAGGGTCTCGGAGTCGATGCTTTCGTTGACGCATCGGGAGTTGCTCAGGCTGTTTTCTCGGGAATCAAGGCGGTGGGTCCAGCGGGTCACGCGCTGTTGGTTGGCTTGGGCGCCGAAGAAATGAACCTGCCGGTTTCGCACATCCAAAATAACGAAATTTGGGTGACTGGCGTCTTCAGATATGCCAACACTTGGCCAACCGGCATCGATCTTGTTGCCTCGGGTAAGGTCAATCTCGATGCACTAGTCACACATACATTTGGCCTTGGCGATGTTGAGTCAGCCTTGAACGCGGGCAAACTGCCAGGTTCAATGAAGGTCATCGTTCACCCAGAAAGATAGCTATGACACTTGTTGCCGGGGTTGATTCTTCGACCCAATCTTGCAAGGTGGTCATTCGTGATCTAGAAACCGGTGCAATCTTGCGCACTGGTTCTGCCAAGCACTCAGACGGCACTGAAATAGACCCAAATGTATGGCTGCGCGCCCTGCATGAAGCAATCGAAGCAGCCGGCGGATTTGCCGATGTTGCGGCAGTGTCTATCGCGGCGCAACAGCACGGCATGGTCGCGCTCGATGCTGATGGCCGGGTGATTCGGCCCGCCCTGTTGTGGAACGACACTCGCAGCGCCGAAGCGGCGCAGGCACTGATTAGTGCGTTGGGTTCTGAGCGCTTCGTGCAGGCAACCGGCTCAGTGCCGGTGGCTTCTTTCACAATCACAAAGTTGCGTTGGCTGCGCGACAACGAACCGCAAAACGCAGCCAAGGTTGCTGCCGTTGCTCTGCCACATGACTGGCTAACCTGGCGCTTGCGCGGCTTTGGGCCGACCGGCGAAGCAGATTTTGGCCCAGATTTCAACGAACTGAAGACAGATCGATCTGACGCTTCGGGCACCGGCTATTTCAACTCTGAAACCAACGAGTATGACCTAGAGCTGCTGGAGTCAGCGCTAGGAAAAATCTGCGCATTGCCTAAAGTTTTGGCGGCGGGCGAGTCAGCCGGCACCGATGCGGCTGGTCGGGTTTATGGCGCTGGTGCTGGCGATAATGCGGGTGCGGCACTTGGTTTGGCGCTGAATCCGGGCGACATTGCGGTTTCAATCGGCACCAGCGGCACCGTATTCACCTCGGCCGAGACACCGACCAAAGACCTGACCGGCACCATTGCGGGTTTCGCCGATGCGACCGACAACTTTTTGCCAATCGGCGTGACCCTAAACGCCGCACGAATTTTGAAGAGTGCGACTGATTTGCTCGGCGTCACGTTTGACGAACTGAGTTACCTGGCCCTGCAGGCAAAGCCTGGCTCAGAAGGGCTCGTGCTCGTGCCTTATTTCGAAGGTGAGCGCACACCAAATCTGCCAAACGCCCAAGGTTCGATTCACGGCCTAACCTTGCAATCGGGCACTCGGGCTAATTTTGCCCGCGCCTACATAGAAGGCATGCTATGTGGTTTGTCCTATGGCCTAGACGCACTGATTGCTCAGGGTGCACGCGCAGAGCGCATCCTGC
>CALDKR010000198.1 GCA_937898095.1 uncultured Rhodoluna sp. | reverse complement strand
AGTTCTGGGCCGTCGACCAAGCCAAATCGAGGTTCGCCGTTAAAGCCAAATCGAGCAACGCGCATCAGTCGGCCAGCTTGACCAGCCAGTTGTGGCGGTCGGCAACGGTTCCATACTGAATGCCAGTGAGCTCTTCACGCAGGCTGACGGTTAGCTCGCCAGGCTTTGCGTCAGCTGAACCAACGTTGCCCTTGCGGCTCTTGAACTCACCGATTGGAGTGATAACCGCGGCGGTGCCACAGGCAAACACCTCAACAATCTCACCAGACTCAATACCGGCAAAAACTTCATCCAGGCTGATTTTGCGCTCTTCAACCTTGATGCCGCGGTCTTTGATCAACTGGATAACCGAGTCGCGGGTGATGCCGTGAAGAATGGTGCCGTCAAGGCTTGGAGTAGCAACGTGGCCGTCTTTGTAAACGAAGAATAGGTTCATGCCACCAAGCTCTTCGATGTGGGTTGCGGTCTCGGCGTCGAGGAACATAACCTGCGAGCAGCCGTTCTCATAACCCTCACCCTGAGCCAAAAGCGATGCGGCATAGTTTCCGCCGGTCTTGGCCTCACCGGTGCCGTGCTTGCCGGCGCGAGCTGAATCAAGAGCAACCCAGATTGAAATTGGCTTGACGCCGCCGGTGAAATATGGGCCTACTGGCGATGCAATCACGCGGAACTCGGCACGGTGTGCA
Source organism: uncultured Rhodoluna sp. (assembly GCA_937898095.1). Lineage (GTDB taxonomy): Bacteria > Actinomycetota > Actinomycetes > Actinomycetales > Microbacteriaceae > Rhodoluna. The sequence continues at coordinate 4,335 of CALDKR010000198.1, read as the reverse complement.
GCGCGAACGCCCAAGAAGTTTTCAGCGGCGATTTCAAACGGACGGAAGTAAAGCGTCTTTTCGTTGACCGGGGCCGGAACCCACTTGCCGTCAACCGCAATCAACTGACGAAGTGACTCAATGAATAGCTCAACCGGAACCTCTGGCAGTGCCATGCGGTGGGCTGACTTTTGCAAACGCTTGGCGTTGGCTTCTGGGCGGAATGTCCAGATTGAACCATCTTGGTGACGATAAGCCTTTATGCCCTCGAAGATTTCTTGCCCATAGTGCAGCACCGCAGCTGATGGGTCCATCAAGATTGGCCCATAAGGCAAGACCTCGGCGCTAACCCAGCCCTCACCCTTTTGCCAAACGCAAACCACCTGGTGGTCGGTCATGTTGGCGCCAAAAACCGGTGCCTCAAGAATCGCTTCGCGTGCATCATCGGCCAGCGGGGTCGAGTTTCGAGTGACTTTGAACTGCAGGTCTGCCATTTGGGCTGCTTTCTTGAAACTGTTTAGAGGTTCGCCAAGATTGCCTCAGCAACCTCGGTGGTGGTGCGTTTTGCAGTTCCGCGAGAAGCAAGGTCAGCGGCGACCGCATTCTCGATTCGGGTTGCTGCAACTGGGTTTTGCAGGTGGTTTAGCAACAGCGCGGCTGACAAAATCGCCGCGGTTGGGTCGGCCAAGTTTTTTCCGGCGATGTCTGGCGCTGAACCGTGAACCGGCTCAAACATGCTCGGAAAATCGCCGTCAGGGTTGATGTTTCCTGATGCGCCAAGACCAATGCCGCCGCCGATTGCAGCCGCTAGGTCGGTGATGATGTCACCAAATAGGTTGTCGGTGACAATCACATCGAAGCGCTCTGGGTCGGTCACCATAAAAATGGTGGCGGCATCGATGTGTAGGTAGTTGTGCTTCACGCCAGGGAATTCTTCGGCGATGCGGTTCACGGTGTTCTGCCATAGCCAGCCAGCGTGAACCAAAACGTTGTGCTTGTGAACTAGCGTGACCTGCTTGCGCTCGCGAGTTGACGCAAGTTCAAACGCATATCGAACGGTGCGCTCGACACCAAAGGCGGTGTTGACCGAAACCTCATTGGCAACCTCATGCGGGGTACCCTTTCGAATCACACCACCGTTGCCAACATATGGGCCTTCGGTGCCTTCGCGAACCACAACAAAGTCAACTTTGCCCGGGTCTGCAAGTGGGCTGACCACGCCCGGGTAGAGCTTGGTTGGGCGCAGGTTGATGTAGTGATCGAAGCTGAATCGAAGCCTTAGAAGAAGGTTGCGCTCGAGCACGCCCGACGGAACTCGGGGGTCACCAATGGCACCAAGCAGAATAGCGTCGTGCTGCTTTAGCGACTCAAGGTCAGCGTCAGTTAGGGTCTCACCGGTGCTCAAATAGCGGCGAGCGCCAAGGTCATACTCGGTGGTCTTGAAAGTCACACCAGAACCCTGGGTCACTCGACGAATCGCCTCTAGAGCGATTTCGGTAACCTCTGGCCCAATGCCGTCTCCGCCAATAACGGCAATGTCATATTCGCGAGTCAATTTGATTCCAATCGAGTTGATTAGCTATGAGTTTACCCATAGCCATAGCCCGATTAGGCGGTGACTCTAGCCTTTAATACCAATGTAACCGAAGGCTTTAGGCCTTCTTTGGTTTGAATCTGACCGTCGCGGTTCTCGAGCACATCAACCTCTACTGGCAGCTCAGCAAGAAACTCAGCCAGCTCGCTGGCGGTTGGCAACACCGTTGGGTCTTGTGGGCCACCAAAGCCACCCTGCAGATTCTCGCGAGCGTGCCATACACCGATCAGATATCCGCCCTTTTTGATGTTCTCAACCAGGCAGTCGATTGCATCAAAAATGTCTTCGTTCGAGGCCTGCAAATAAGCAATCACGCCTACGTCGACCGGGGTCAGCACCGACTCAAAACCTGTAGCGTCGGCTACGTGAGCAAAATACAGATCACTGACGCCGCGGCGCTCAGCAAACTTGAGCGCCTTTGAAAGTGCCGCCTTGGAAAAGTCGATATTCTCGGCCTGCCAGCCTTGCTCAGCAAACCAAACTGAGTTGCGACCCTCGCCACCGGCAAGGTCGATCATCTTGCCGGGCTTTTTTGCTCCAGCAATAATCGGCTCGGCGAACTCTTTCACAAAGCGATTAACCGTCTCGGTATAAATCAAATCCTCTGTTGCTTCGTACTTTTGGTTCCAATACTGAGCATCCATGTTTAGTTAGTTCCCTTTTCGATTTGTAGCTTTCTGGTGAGCAAAAAAAGCCCTGTCTCACAAGCCAAGTACAAGGCCAAGGTGATCAATCGGACATTTTCAATGACTGAGGTTTCAAACAGAGGCAAAAGTTGAAAACCTACCCAAACTGCTGGTCCGCTCCAGAAAAATGCTTCAGCTGTGTTTCGCCACAATTGAGAACCCACGGAACTAAAGAAAAATCCAGCCAGTGCGAACCTGGTCAAAATTATCAGTGGCAAAAAAAGCGAAAAATAAAACAAAAAGTTGAATATTTGACTCAGGTTTGCAGCACCAAATCCAAAAACCAAGAAACATAAAGAGTCGGCTACCAATAGAAGGAATGCGAGGAGCGTAGGTGGCAGAGTGCGATTCATCTTGCCCCGACTTTCAAAATCCCAAGCAAATGTAGTCCGCGTAGACCTAAAGAGTGATGTCGATGGCGCGAAGCACGTCGGCCTCGATGGCAACGCGAACGCTCTCGAGCACATCAGCAGCAACCGGTGAGTCAACAGTGATGATTGAAAGCGCCTTGCCGCCCTTTTGTTCACGCGCGATCTGCATGGCCGCGATGTTGATGCCAGCCTCGGCAAATGCCTTGCCATAGATAGCCACAATGCCCGGGCGGTCTGCATAAACCATCATGACCAGGTGCTCTGCAACGGCCAACTCAACGTCATAACCGTTGATGTTCACAATCTTCTGGTGCAGCTTTGGCCCAATTACGGTGCCCGAAACCGATGCGGTGGTTCCATCAGCCAAGGTCGCACGAATCGAGGTCACGTTGCGGTATTCCTCAGAGTGCGAATCAGCAGTTAGCTTGACGTCAACACCACGAGCTTCGGCCATTAGAGGAGCATTGACGTATGAAACCTGCTCGGTGACGGCGTTCTGAAAGAAGCCCTTTAGTCCGGCAAGCTTCAGCACTGAAACATCGTGTGCCGCGATCTCGCCGCGAACCTCAACCTCGATTGCAGAGACGTTTCCGCCGCTGATGCCAAACAAAATCTGTCCCATGTTTTCCATGAGTGAGATGCCTGGCTTGACTGATGGGTCAATGTTGCCGCCGGCAACGTTCACGGCATCAGGAACAAGATCGCCAGCAAGTGCCAGGCGAACTGACTTGGCCACCGAGATGCCGGCCTTCTCTTGGGCTTCATCGGTTGATGCGCCAAGGTGCGGGGTCAACTGAATGTTGCTAAGGCCAAGCAGTTTGGATTCGGTTGGCGGTTCTGAGACAAAAACATCAAGACCGGCACCGGCGATGACTCCACCGTCGAGCGCGTCGAAAAGCGCGTCCTCGTCGATGATCCCGCCTCGGCTGGCGTTCACGATTCGCAGCTGCGGCTTTGCAAGAGCGAACTGCTCTTTGCCGATGAGTCCGGTCGTCTCCGGGGTTTTTGGAATGTGGATGGTGATGAAATCCGAGCGACGCATCAGTTCATCGAGTTCCACCATCTGCACCCCGAGCTGCTGCGCTCTGGCCGGCGGAACGAAAGGGTCGTAAGCAATAAGACTCACCCCAAAACCGGCAAGCCGCTCCGCGACCAGCGCACCAATTCTGCCAAGCCCAACAATTCCCACGGTCTTGTCAAAAAATTCAACACCGGTGAACTTTGAACGCTTCCACTCGCCCGCCTTCATCGAGGCGTTCGCGTCTAGAATGAAACGCGCCAAAGAGAGCAGGTGGCCGATTGCCAGTTCGGCAGCGGAAATCACGTTCGAGGTGGGGGCGTTCACCACCATGATTCCAGCGGTGGTTGCCGCCTTAATGTCAACATTGTCAAGCCCAACACCGGCCCGGGCGATAACCACCAGGTCGCTTCCGGCTGCAATGGCTTCCTCATCAATTTTGGTTGCGCTGCGAATCAGGATCGCTTTCGCGCCGGGAAGCGCTTTCAGGAGTTCGGCACGATCGGTTCCATCAACCGACCTGACATCAAAATCCGGCCCGAGGGCATCAACGGTGGCGGGTGAAAGCTCTTCGGCAATCAGAACGATTGGTTTGGCCACGGTTATCCTTTTTGCGCAAGCGGCCGGGCGACCGCAATGAAATCGGTTCGCCACGCACGTGGGGGCTTGCCTAAAATCCTAGCGGTG
>CALDKR010000197.1 GCA_937898095.1 uncultured Rhodoluna sp. | reverse complement strand
GCGCAATGTCATTCTTGGCAATGGGCTTCAAGTTCGGCTTCAAGACTCGTCGCGCGATCATGGTTCTGCTTGCCGGTCTTGCCGGAGGCGTGCTTTCATACCTAGGTGTTCAGAACGGTGACGTTGCTCACCAGCTAGACGGATTCCTTTTGGTCGTTTCATACTGGGTCTCACCTTGGATCGCAGTTGTTCTAACCGAGCGCATTCTTTCGGGCGGCAAGAACGCCGGCGAGCGCGCTTTGGCTCCGAAGAACTCATGGGCTGGCGCTGCGGCTTTCGTAATCGCAACCACCTTCTCAATCTGGGGCTTTGCAGCTCAGGTACTGTACACCGGTCCAATCGCAAAGGCTTTCCCGATTGGTGACCTAACTGCAGTTGTCGGCTTTGTTGTTGCAGCTGCACTGTTTGCTCTGTTCTCTCGCATCGACAAGAACGCAAAGTAAGCACCGAAATAAATAACTAGACGAGAGGCCTCGGCAATGGAATTTCAAGTTGGACAGATCTTCGCAACAGACGAAGAGAAGCTTCAGGTTGCCATTGCCGAGGCCAAACTCGGTTTAGCTGAGGGTGGCATTCCAATTGGCGCCGCACTCTTTGACGAAGCCGGTCGACTGCTAGGCAGTGGCCGCAACCGCCGCGTGCAAGACGGCGATGCATCGATGCACGGCGAGACCAGCGCATTCAGAAATGCCGGTCGCCAAAAGTCTTATCGCAAGGTCACCCTTGCAACCAGCCTCTCGCCCTGCTGGTATTGCTCAGGCCTGATTCGCCAATTTGGCATCGGCCGAGTTTTAGTTGGCGATGACAAAAACTTTATGGGCGGCCAAGACTGGGTTGCCGAACACGGCGCAGAACTGCACGTGATGAACAACCCTGAGCTCATCAAGATCATGGGCGACTTTATCGAGGCCAACCCGCACCTCTGGAACGAAGATATTGGCGAGGAGTAGCGAGCCACTCGGTTTGAGACTTGCGAGCTAAAATTCAACTCGTGAAGGCCTTATTTATTCAGCACGACCACGTGAGCCCGTTAGGGCCAGTCGGAGAGCGCTTCAGATTTCACGGTTTCGAAACCATAGAACAGAACATCGTTTCTGCCGAAAACTACTACTCCCCTAACGTCAATTTTGATTTTCCGAATGCCGACGACTTTGATGTCATCGTGCCGATGGGGTCGCCGTGGGGAGTTTGGGACAACGCCTGCATTGGCAATTGGCTTGAGCCAGAGCTCGAGTGGATTCGCGCCGCAATTGAGTCGGGCAAACCGGTTTTAGGAATCTGTTTTGGCGGCCAGCTGATTGCACGAGCCATGGGTGGCACTGTGGCTAAGGGTCCAAAATTTGAGGTCGGCTGGACATCCATTTGGAGCGATGAGCCCGATCTGGTCAGCAACGGCCCTTGGTTTCAATACCACTATGACCGCTGGACTCTGCCTGAGGGCGCGCGCGAGATTGCGCGCAATCCGGTTGCTTCGCAGGCATTTGTCATCAACAAGGCATTGGCACTGCAGTTTCACCCCGAGATGGTTTCCACAGTGCTGCAACCTTGGTTCGAATGGGATGGCGAAGAAGAGATTCGCGCCGATGGGCAAGACCCAGCGATCATGATGGCGCAAACTATCGCAATCGAAGCTGAGGCTAAGCAGCGCACCTATGACCTGGTTGACGCGTATTTGAGCAAAGTTGCCGGCCTGATTTAGGACTTTGTTTCCGTCCTGATTTAGGTCTTTGTTGCCGGTCGAATTTAGGCCTTTTGCAGCTCCAGGGTTACCTGATTGCCCCAAGGGTCGTCGAGTCGAATCACAGCGCCATCATCGCGAGTTTGAATTCCCACGTGCTTCAGTCGATCTGAAATTTCTCCGAGGTCGTCTTTCGATGGCAGTTGAATAGCTACGTCACCCAGCCCCAGAGTTTGTTCACGCACTCCAGCACCACGGCTCTTCCAGACGTTCATAGCCATGTGGTGGTGATATCCACCAGCCGAAACAAACAGTGCGGTGCCCATCCAGTTTTTTGTGGTTTCAAAGCCCAGCTTGTCGACATAAAAATCACGCGCTTGATCGATGTTGCCAACACTCAAGTGCACGTGCCCGATTCGTGAGGCAACTGTCTTTGGCGAAGTGCCGAGATGCTCACCCAGATAGGCGTTCGGGTCGAGCCCGAATGTGCCCATGTCGACCTCGCCGTGCTGCCAACTCCATTTGCTGCGATCGCGATCGAAATAAAGCTCAACGCCATTTCCCTCTGGGTCGTCAAAATAGAAAGCCTCAGAAACCAAGTGGTCGGCGCTGCCGGTGAATGAACCCGGATATTTTGTGGCAACTGACATAACAGCGGCGGCTAGCTCAGCCTGGGTGTCAAACAAGAATGCTGAGTGAAATAGGCCAGCCGAAGATTGACTCGCGTGCTTTAGCTGCGGGCTGTGCTCGATGATTAGCGCTGGTTGGCCAACTCGACCCAAGATTGCACTGTCGACGCCCTGCAAGAGCACATCGAGGCCGACTCCATCTCGATAGAAGGCAATCATTTTGTCGAGGTTAGCAACGCGCAAAGTGACTGCGCCCATCATGGTTGCTGCCGGAAGAATGTTCGTCATGTTTTTAGTCTAGGGGGGCTAGACAAAAATCAGCAAGCAATTTTCAAATTCGGGAAAGAAAAAATCCCCGAGAAATTCTCGAGGATTTTTGGCTGTGCACCCCCTGGGACTTGAACCCAGAACCCACTGATTAAGAGTCAGTTGCTCTG
>CALDKR010000196.1 GCA_937898095.1 uncultured Rhodoluna sp. | reverse complement strand
GCAAGCCTTCACCAAGGCCGTCATGTCGGGCGCCACACAAACCAAGGCCCAGGCAGCCAAGGCACCGTCTGGTGGCGATGGTGCCGCGCAGAACAACGCCGACATGACATTTGCTCAGAACTTGACCGCAACCGGACCAATTGAGTTCTATGCCGGAAACATCAGCATCTCGCAAGGACTAAAGCTTTCGAGCGAAACTTCCAGCAGCAAGTTGCTGTTCAAGGCCCGTGGGTCAGCAACCATTGCCCAGGGTGCAATTGCCTCGTGTCAGGCACTCGGCGGCTGTCAGTACCTAACCGCAGGTGGACCAATCACGCTTTGGGGTGACTCAGACAATAACGGCGTTGGTCGAGTTGCAGTGCTTGGATACAACAAGCTCGCCTCTGCGGGAGGCCGCATCACCCTTGCCGGAGGTCTCGACGACGGTGGCGCGTCATCTGGAATCAGCAGCGTGCTTGCTGTTGAGGGCGACGGATATCCTGACGGATACGCGCGCGGTGAGCTCTCAGGTTCGCAGCCAAACATCGTTGGCGCAACGGTTGAAATCGGCACCTCAATTTTGAGCCAAAACGGCGACATCTTTATTGCCGGACGTGGTTCACAGAGCGCGACCGCATCATCTCGCGAAAGCGGAATCGTGATGCGCGACTTCACGGTTGATTCAGGAACCGGCCACATCGGAATCTTCGGAAAATCGACTTCGACCGCCCAGGCTAACAGTTCGGCTATCGATCTCTCCAACGGCGGTGTTGGCTATGTTGACGCAATTGTTTCAGGCAACACCTCAGAAGACGCAATTGTCATAGTCGGTGATGCGAGTGAAGCTACGGCAACCGCATCTTCAGGAATTTACACCTATGGGCCGAATACGCTAAACGGTTCTGTGGGTGCTCGAATCGCTGCGGTTGGCACTGGCGGAGGAATCAAACTTGTCGGAAAGAGCAACGCGACAGGCCTAGGTTCTGGCAACGTCTTTGGTGATGGCGTCGAGCTTAACTTCACTCAGATTTTGGCCAAGTCTGGTCCAATCTTGATTGAAGGATCAGCCACCGCCTCAAACGCAAACGGGGTCAGCTTCAACCGTCGCTCAGTGAATGTGAACTATGACTACACATATCTAGGTTCGGCACCAGGTGTTTCGGTCACGCCATTCGGCGGCACAGCTGTTGCAATGACTTCGAGCACGAGCGACATAACCATCAGTGCCGACAAGATTCTGGGCGCGACAACTTCTAGTGCACTGACCTACATCAACACCTCTGGCGCAGTTAAAATTCAGCCTTTGACCAACAACTTTGGCACCACGCTAGACAACAACGGCATTTCGATTGCCTCAACTGCTTCGTCAGTCACTTTCGGAAAAGACGGCAACACCGGCCCGGTCACAGTTAACCGAAGCCTGACTGCAGCTTCGATTTCGGTGCGCGGTGGTGTGGTTGTTTTGAACCAAGTTCTGACAACTAACGCAAATCAAACTCGTGCTGGCCCGGTCAGCATCACCGCAACCACGAGTTTGACCAACTCGCTGTATGGAATGGTTAACACCACAGGCAGCAACTCAGACATCACAATCGTCACCGACACAATTTCGGTGGGCGCGAACTACACCGCTGGCTCCGGCGCTATCGAAATTTCGCCATACACAGCCAGCCGTGCGATTCGAATCGGATCACTGACTGCTGGTTATCTGTCGCTTGATCAGCAAGCAAACACCTATCTATTGGCCGCTAACCTTCGCATCGGTTCAAGCGCAGCGGCAACTGCAGGCCCGGTTTCTTTCAGCGGCACGTTCAACCGCGCAACAACGGGCCGCAACACACTTCGCATTTTCACTGCAGGCGCTGTCACTCAGACCGCCCCGGTAACCGTCACTAACCTTGCGATTGACACCGACTCGACCATCAACCTGCCACTGGCAAACGAGGTCACTAATCTCGCGCTCGACTCAAGCCAGGCGGGCACTTCGGCAATTACATATGCCGCAAAGACTGGCACTACCTACACTCCGGCAACTGTCGACGGCGTGACTCCAAAGTTCGGCACCGCAGCGGGTGTTGGCTTGACCAACGTTCCAACCAGCTCAGTTGCAACCACGATCTATCAAAACGTCAACATTTCTCCGAACCCAATCGCCAAGATTGTTGACCTCTATGGAATCCCACTGGCTCTTCAGAACACACTTGCAAATGGATACAAGATCACCGCATCGGTTGAGAGTGGCACCGGCGTGAACTTGGGTGGAACCACAGAGGTCACAGCAAGCGGAGCATCGGCAACATTCAACGCTGCAAAGGTGACCTCGGGTCTTGGCGCAACAACTTTGCGATTCACTGCGGCTGCTCTAACTGGCACCCCGGCCCTAGCTGGCGACACATTCAGCGTGACCGGTCAATACAACATCGTTAGCCCAGACCCACGCAGCATCGTGCTCGACTGGGGCACTGGTGCAATCACCGGCCAAGCCGGCAAGCCGTTCACCACTCCGGCAGTGGTCACCCTTAAAGACCTCGGTGGCAACACCGTTTCAGGCGGTGACTATGTCAACGCAACCGTGACAGCGTCGGTTCGCGGCAGCAACGGCGAGATCTATGCGGGAGCAACCGCGCAGGCAGTCAACGGTGTGGCAACCTTCACTAACTTGGCCCTCGGTGGCTTGGTTGGTCAGAGCTACACCGTCGATTTCTCGCTAAATGTTGACGTCAGCGGAATCACTCAGACCTACACCGCGACCAAGACGCAGATTTCGCTAACCGCAGGCGATGCATATCAGCTCAAGACAATCGCAGAGCCAACCGCTCTGGTTGCCGGTGCCGCATTCAGCCCAGCAATCAAGGCTGAAATTCAAGACCGCTGGGGCAACTCTGTTGCTGCCGGAGCCTCGAGCATCAAGGCAGTTTTGGTCAACAGGACCACGGGCGCAACTGTGCAGGAGCCAGCCAACTCGGTCACCAGCTCGCAGGGTGTCGCCAGCTTCACCAGCGTTTCTTTCACCAAGGCAGGCACCTATAAGGTCAAGTTCGTTGACGCAGCAACCACCCCGATTTTGTTGCCTACCACCTCGGCCGAATTCACGATTTCAGCCGCCAGCCCAGCTAAGGCTGTTTGGGCCAGCGACAGCATCATCACCGGTGGCGTCACGCGAACCGCACTCGCTGGCCAGCCAAAGATTGAAATTCTCGACCAGTATGACAACTTGGCAGTGACCGACAGCACCACATCGGTGACTGTCGATGCCGTGCCGGCAACCACTGGCGTTGGCCAGGTCAACTTCATAAGTGGCAACACCAAGACTGCGGTCAACGGTGTGGTCACATTCACTGACGTCAAGGTGGGTGCGCTTTCAACCGCGCCGGCCGGTGCATACAAGTTGATCATCAGCAGCGCATCTAACAGCAACGGATTCACCGTTGCACCAAGCTCAGTGAAGTCGAACTCGTTCACCATAACCAACGGCGTTGCCGCATCGCTCGATGTCAGCACCGCAGCCGCTGGCGCAAAGGCTGGTCTCGCATTCGACACCGCACCGGCGGTCAAGGTGCTCGACGTTGATGGCGGCCTAGTACTTGATTACACCGGCAAGGTGCGCATGACCGCCACCGGATTCACCACGGTTGGCACCGCAGTTGTCGATGTGGTCAACGGTGTTGCTGACTTTGCTGGCAGCGGAGTTGGAATCGCAGGCGCCGAAGGCACAGCAACCTTGAAGTTTGAATTGCTCGACGCCAGCTCACAGAGTCTGACCACTGCAATCACTCGCAACCAAACCGGTCTGGCCCTTGCCAACGGAAACCCATTCAAGATGGTTATCACCCGACAGCCTGCATCCTCGACTGTGGCTGGTGTTGCAATCAGCCCATCGGTCAAGGTCGAGGTTCGCGATGAGTGGAACAACTTGGTTGATGACCAAGCAGTTTCGATTGTGCCTAGCCTGAAGACTGTTGCCGGGGCAGCAGTTGCCAACTCAACCATGACCGCGGTCAGCACCTCTAGTGGTGTGGCAGAGTTCACAGCAATCAGCTGGAACACCGCCGGTGACTATCGCCTGGCATTCACAGCCGCGAGCCTTGGTTCGACCGAGCGCGTTATCAACTCGAGCGTTTTCTCAGTCGTTGCCGATGTTGCCACCAAGCTAGCTTGGCTAACTCAGCCGCAAGCCAGCATTGCCTCTCGCGCTTTGCCTGGCACGCCAGCAGTGCTCGAGGTTCAAGACCAATACGGCAACCGCGTGACTGCCGACTCAAGCACCAGCGTGACCCTTCAGGTTGTTGCCCCATCTGGCGGCGAGGTCAAGTTCAGCAGCGGCCGAGTGGCGACAGCTATTGGTGGCTTGATCACTTTCGATCAACTCAAGATTGGTGCTGTTGCAAAGGCTGGCTATCGCCTAACCGCGAGTGCAACCAACGCGTCACTCACCGCACCTGGATACAGCAGCAACTTCGAGGTCACTTATGGTGCTGCCTATGAGCTGAGCCCATCGGCGGCAACTTTGACTGCACGTGCAGGCGTTCCATTCACGAGCAGTGAACAGGTCGCGCTACTAATTAAAGACATCGACGGAAACCGAGTTTGGGATGCCAGCGGAACCGTTGCGGCAACCGTTTCGAGCGCCTACACGCTAACTGCGTCGGTCAGCAACACTCCAAACGAGACAATCACCAACGGCCGCGCAGATTATCTGACCAATAACCTCACATTGAGCGGTCGTGCCGGTTCGGTCACGATTAGCTACAAGGCCACAGTTGGCGGCGTTGACTATTTTGCAACCCAGACTGCGACCCTTTCGGCCGGTGTTTCTGACCGCCTAATCGTCAAGACTCAACCGGCAAATGTGATTGCGCGCGACCCAATGGCGAGCGTGCAGGTTGCAATTCAAGACGCGTATGGCAACCCAGTTTTGAGCGAAACCAGTTCGATCAAGACCGAACTTTCTGACCCTGCAACCAGCTCAGTGGTTAGTGCTGCCGGGGCCGTGAACACCTCGGTCACCGCCAACAGCGGAACCGCAACAATCAGTGGTTTGACCTATGACAATGCCGGCACCTATCGCCTCAAGTTCACCTATGTCAACTCATCACAGGGTGCACCGACAGTTTCAACTGTGCTTTCAAACACCTTCGTGGTTGCACCAGCAGACCCCGCCAAGGTCGCTTGGTCAACCCAGCCTGGCTCGGGTCAAACACCAGAGGTAGCGATTGCATCTCGTGGTTCATTCGGTCGTGTTCCAGTGCTTGCGGTGCAAGACGCAAATGGCAACTCAGTGGTTGGCACGACTACGACCACCGCGACTCTAGAAGCGGTTTCTACCAACCCGAACTTCGCCGGAACCATTTGGATTTCAGGCAACACCGAGTCGTCATCAGGTGGTCTAATCACCTTTAGCAACCTTAAGGTTGGTGCGCCGGCGGGAACATACAAGTTGCGCGTTGCCACCGTGACAAACAGCAACACCTCGCTGACAATTCAAAAGCCAGCCGACTCTGCGACTTTCGACATCACCTATGGTGCTGTTAACAAGTTGGCTGTTGACACTAAAGCCGGAACAGCGGCCGTTGGCACCTTGGGCCAGCCTGGATATGTTGCTGCGGCCGACACCGCTCGCGCCGGCATGGCATTCACTCGCCAGCCAGTCATCTTGATTCAAGACGCCGATGGCAACACCGTTGCGAACAGCACTGCGACCATCAAGGTTGAAGTCTCGGGCAGCAACTCGCCAATCTTGTTTGGCGCAAACAACACCGTGAGCAAGGCGGCCGTTGCCGGTGTGGCTAACTTCAGCGGCGCTGGTTTGGGCCTTGAGGCTGTTGGCGGCAACTATGCACTGACCTATTCAATCGTTGGCACCAGCACCTCGGTTCAGCAGACCGGCTTGACTGTCAAGGGCGGTGCTGCAGCGAAGCTTTCAATCAATGTTCAGCCAACTGACATCGTTGCAGGCGTCGCTTTCGACAATAGCGACTCGACCAAGACCATCAAGGTTCGCGTGCTCGACCAGTGGAACAACCTGGTTGAAGACGCCACCGACTCAATCACGCCTGCGCTTTTGAGTTCGTCGACCAATGCTGTGCTTCAGACCAAGGCCGACGTTGCTGCAGTCAACGGCGTGGCAACCTTCACCGGTTTAACATTTGACAAAGCAGGTTTGCGCAAGATCAAGTTCAGTTCAGGGTCGCTCTCTGCCGCGGAGTCGAATGACTTCACAATTTCAGCGGCCGCAGCTGACCGACTTGTATGGGTAGTTGACCCAGGTGCCCGCATTACAACTGAAGTCGCAGCCGGCACCGCATTGGGCGTAGACCCCGTGCTTGCTCTTTCTGATCAATTCGGCAACCGAGTTACAAACCAAACTTGGCAGGTTTGCCTAAAGGCCAAGAAGGTCGACTCGGTCAATACCGGCACAATCGTGACTCCAATTGTTGGCGCTTGCGAATCGACCGTCAACGGCGTGGTCACTTTCAGCAACATCGTGCTTCAGGCGCAGATCGGTTCATACGAGTTATTCGTCGACACCACAACTCTGACTAACGCGCTTTCAGGTGCGCCGGCCGTTCGCGGTGGCTCAAAGAGCTTTATGGCTGCGGGCCTTGTGGCACCTCGCACCGCCGCACCAACTCAGGGTGAGGTTATTGCGAGCACAACCGTGCCTTCGACCCGGATCGACCTAACTTTCGGTGCGGCTGATCATCTAGATGTTTCGGGTGGAGTTCGTGCCGCAGGTGCTCGCTCGGGCTTGGTCTTCGAAACCCTGCCTCGCGTGATTATTCGCGACAAAGCCAACAACGTTGTTTCAGACATCAGCACCGGTCAAATTCAAGTGACCGCAGCTGGCGCGACTTTGAGCGGATCGGTCAACTGTGACATTACAAACGGTGCAGCTGACTTCAGTGAATCACAAAGCAACATCAACTGTGGCGTTGGCTACACCAAGAGCATGAAGCTCTCGGGCGCAACCGGCTCGGTCACCCTGACCTACAAGATCATCAACCAGCCACAGGTTGCTCCGGCAACGCAGACTATCCAGCTGTTCGCCGGTGTTGCCAAGCAGATTGTGGTCAAAACACAGCCGGCCGACGTTGTTGCTGGCGCTGACTTTGCATCTGCCGTGGCAATTGAAATTCAGGATGCCGACGGAAACCGCGTGAGCGACGGTGTCTATCGCGGCAGCGTGAAGCCGGTTTTGGTCGACACTGTGACCGGTGCCGAAGACACTTCAAAGGCTGCGGTTACCAACGACAACGGAGCCATTAGCTGGCTAAACCCAGGCTTCACCAAGACCGGTTCATACCGTTTGAAGTTTGTTGGCACCGCAACCGAAATCGGCACTTCAAACACCACTCCAATCACGCTTGATGACGGCGTTTCAACCGCGTTCAACATCACCCCGGCTGCCGTTTCTAAGCTCGCATTCAAGCCTTTCAACAGCTTGAGCGTTGCCGACCGAAAGGCATTCGGGCAGACCCCAACGGTTCAGGTGCTCGACCAATACGACAACCTGGTCACCAACGACACCTCTATTTCTAGCGTCACACTGAAGGCAATTCGTCAGTCGGACAGCACTGTTATCAGCGGTTCAACCGCGGGTGATTACCTAGCCGGCAAGACGGTGACCTTCCCGGCGCTGGCATCAAATAATGGTCAGTTCGCGTTTAGTGATTTGCGCCTCGGTGCCACCGTCGGAACATACAAGTTGGCTATTGACAGCATCACTGTTTCGGGTGGCGCGACTATCGACACCACTGGTTTGTCGAGCCAGTTCACGCTGACCGCGGGCGATGTTGACCACCTTCGTCGCACAACTGATGCAGCAACCGCTAAGGCTGGCAAAGCCTTTGGCACCCAGCCGGTTGTGCGTGTTGAAGACGCCGATGGCAACGCAGTTGCCGCCGCTGGCGCACAGATTCAAATGACCTCGACCAATGCTGAGGTTGTAGGAACAGCGACAGTTAGTGCATCTTCGGGCACTGCAACCTTCACAAATGTTGGTTTGGCAGCTGCGGTCGGCAGCAGCTATTCAGCCAAGTTCACCTTGGTTAGCAATGCAACTATCAGCACAACTCAGACTTCGATTGCGATCACCGCCGGTGACGCCAGCAAGCTATTGGTCAGCCAACAGCCAGCCGATGTTGTTGCCGGTGCTGCGTTCGCAAGCACCGTGACCGCAACTTTGACTGACAACTGGAGCAACCCGGTCGCACAGGCTGAGGCAGTGACCCCGACCCTGGTCGATGCAGCCTCTAACGCCGCAATCGCCGGCGAGAGTGCAAAGACTACCGTGAACACCAATGCCACGACTGGTGTTGCAACATTCACCGGCTTGAACTTCACCACCGCGGGCACTGCCAAAATCAAGTTCTCGGCAACTTTGTCAACCGGTGCAATCAGTGTCTTCTCGAACGCCTTTACAGTTTCACCGGCTGCACCACACCACGTCAACTGGTCGGTCAGCCCTGCAACCTCGGGCGTCAACCGCGTTCCGATGTCAGTTGCTCCTGTGCTTCAGTTGCGTGACCAGTATGAAAACGCAATCACCTCGGGCTATACCGGATCAGCAACCGTCACAACCGATTTGAGCAACACCTACTTGGCGAACCAGACCAAGTCGATGGCAAACGGTAAGTTCACCTTCGACGGCTTGACCGTTGGTGGCTTGGCTCGCACCTATAAGTTGAAGGCCAGCACCGCGACCTTGACTTTGACCAAAACTTCTGACAGCTCAACCGTCACGGTTGCCGCGACTGCCGAATCAGGTTCGTTCACTCAAACCTTCGGTGCCTATAACAAGCTTGCAATCGTGACCCCTGCAGCCGGCGCGCGCTCAGGCAAGGCATTCACCACTCAGCCGGTGCTTGAGATTCAAGACATTGATGGCAACCGCATTGCCAGCGGCACCGGCTCGGTCGCCGATGTGACCATGACCACCAGCGCTAGCTCAACTTTGGCTGCCAGCGCCTTGACCACAACCGCAGGCACGGCTGACTTTGGTGCTGCAGGTGCTCCAGCCCTCGGAATCTCAGGCACCGCGGGCACCTACAACGTGACCTATTCAGCAGTGTTCAACGGAACTACGCTTTCGGTGACCCAATCGGGCTTGGCGTTGACCGCCGGCGATCCATACCAGTTGCGCGTTGGTGTGCAGCCGGGCACTGTGCGCACCAACAGCACATTTGACACCGCGCCGACAGTTCAAATTGTTGACTTCGATGGCAACGTGGTAACCGATCACAGTGCAATCACAGTGACCGCTAGCCTCAAGCAAAACGGCAGTGCCTATGCCGGGCCTTATGCAGGCAACGGTGTCACTCAGTTGACTCAAACCGCAACCGCGGCGGCAAACTCAGGCGTTGCAACCTTCAGTTCAGCCAAGTTCCACACCGCAGTCGGCTCTGGATTCACCATCGAATATTCAGCTTCGGTTGGTGGCAACGCTCTGGTCGCTGCCAACACTGCGCAGTTTGATGTAATTAGCGGTTTGGCTGCTGGGCTGGCATTCGTCAACGCGCCGGTCGATGTCAGCGCTGGTGTGAGCTATGCAACCTATGTCTCAAAGACAGCCGCCACCGATTCAGTGCCAAGCGTTAAGGTGGTCGACGCCGACGGCAACACCGTGCTCGACTCAACAGCGACCATCGCAGCTAGCTTGATTGACAGCAGCAGCGCGGCAGTGACCAGCGGCGTCACTGGCACTTCGGTCAATGTGGTCAACGGTGTTGCGAGCTTCGGTTCATTCAAGGCTGGTGTGACCGCCGCGGCATATACCTTGAGCTTTAGCACCAGTGGCTTGAGCGATTTGACTCAGGCAATCAATGTGACCAGCGGTGTTGCCACCACTGCAGTGATCACCAGCAAGGCCACATCGGCTCAGTCGAGCGTGACCATGGGCAACACTGTGATTGAAATTCGCGACGCCTTCGGCAATGCCTGGGCTCACGACTATGGCACCAGCACCACGGGCACTGCAGCGACCGCGATCACCGACATTTCACTCTCTGGCGATGCAACCTTGGCAACCCCGACCAAGAACACTTTGGCTAACGGTGCCTTTACGGTTTCAGCGCTGAAGATTTCAGGTGCGGTGAGTGGCAGCCCATACACAATTACCTACAAGGTTGGCTCGCCAATTTTGACTTCGACAGTCACTTTGACGCAGTCAGTAGCCCTGACTGCAGGTGCTCCAGTCAAGTTGACTATGGTCAACCAGCCGGGTGGTGGCTTTGCGAGCGGTTCAACAATGCCAGCAGCTAGCCGACCAAAGGTTGCCGTTGCTGACGTCGATGGCAACATTGTGACCTCGGTTAACACCGGAACCATCGCGGTTGCGAGCGTTCAATCTGGCGACTCAGTCGGCGGAACAACTTCGGTCTCGATCGCGAACGGTGTTGCAGCGTTTGACGCCCTTACCTTCAGTGGCAAGGCTTCAATCAACCACACCTTGCGCTTCACTAGCGCCGGATACACCTCGGTGGACTCATCGCCATTCAGCTTGCGTCACGGTGCAGTGGCAAACATCAGCTTCGCGCCTGCAGATCAGGTTTATCCAGGTTTGCGCGAAATGGTTCTTCGAGGAAACTCATCCACTGGATACTTCGGAACAAATACTGTTAACGGTCCAAATAACGATGTCAACTACATGGATCGCGAGTATGTAGCGAACGGGTCTACTCACTACTCGATGTATAACTACAGTGCAATCAACTATTCACTGGGTATTGACTGGTACATGACGCAGTTCACTGGATATTTCAAGGCACCAACTGCAGAAACCTACTACTTCAGAATTACCTCAGACGATGAGTCATACATCTGGATGGGTGATTCTGCTCTCGGAAACCCTGACCCTTATACGGCGACTTCAAACATGAGCATTTCTAATGCTCGCGCGTACGATACCTACTCAAACCCCGCAACTCCGGGTGAATTTGCTTTCGGGTTTGCCAACGCAGGTGACACAGTTCCGATTCGACTCATGTTCGGTGAGGCCGCCGGAGGAGACCTGCTCAAGTTCGAGTGGAAGGGCGGTTCTCAAGCTGATTGGACCACGTCGCTTCCAAGCAGCATGTTCTTCAATAGCTGTGCTCCAAATGTCGAGTGTGTCGCTTCACAGGAGTACACCGGTTACACCCTCGCCGGCGAGCCTCAGGGCGGCAGCATCACCAACGCTGATCTCGCTCGCCAGCCTCGTTTGGTTCTAAAAGACGCAAACGGAAACATCTGTGTCAGCGACAGCTCAACCGTGGTCAGGGCAACCGTTTATTCAGGTGCCAACGGTGCAATCACCGGAACCGCAACCGCAACCGCAGTCAAGGGCTTCGTCAAGTTCAGTGGCCTCAAGCTAAAGGGAACGCCCGGTGTCGACTACACCATCAAGTTCTCAACTGCCACGGCGAGCAACCCAGGTGTGAGTGTTACCTCGGCCGCGCTTCAGGTGAAGCACGCTGCCGCCGACCACCTAACCGTGATTGCCGGCTCAGCCACGGCAAAGTCGGCTGGCACTTTGGCGACTCCAATAAAGGTTGAGGTTCGCGATGCATTCGAGAACCCAATCAACGATGGTGACTTCAACGGCGATGGCGTTGCCGATGCAGCGGCAACTCGAACTATTTCAGCAACCGCAACTGGTGCAACCCTGGCAAATGCTGGCCCGATCGACATCGCATCTGACGGAACCGCTACCTTTACCGCGCTAACCGCTGCGGGCACTGCGGCCACGCCATACACAATCAGCTTGGCAGCAAGCGGAATCACCGCGACTGGCGCGACTCACGAATTGACTTTGACCCCTGGTGCCCCAGCCAAGCTAGCGCTTGCAACCGACGTTCAGTCGACTGTTCGCTCGGGCTTTGCGATGACCACAGCGCCAAAGGTCAAGATTCTTGACTCGGCCGATAACTGGATCACTGACGACAGCACTGCAAATGTGACGGTCGCGCTAGTCAAGAATGGCAATGCCGGAACCGAGAGTCCTGAGGTCAGTGCGGCAAACGGCGTTGCGACATTTGCTGGCCTAACCTATTCGGCCGAAGCGCTAAGCGGTGGATACAGGTTGCAGTTTAAACTCACCTCGATTGACGATGGCCTCGGCGGAACAACATCGGTTAGCTCGACTGCGATTAGCAGTTCAGCCTTCAGCATCACCGCGGGCGCACCGACCAAGTTTGAGATTGTGAATGCGGCGGCATCGAGTGCTCAGAACAACGCCGCAATTCGCGACACCGCTGGCACTGGTTATTTGAAGTTCAAGATCACTGACGACGCCGGAAACCAGGTGACCACCACTGGTGAAGTGACCGTGACTGTTAGCGCTAGCGTGCGCACTGGCCAGGGCGAGACCGGAGCCCTAACCTCACTAACCGGCGAGACCAAGACCGAAACCAACGGTGAGGTCGAATTCACCAACCTCAAGTTGCGCGGCAAGGTCGGCAACTATGTCTTGAGCTATTCGGTCAAGGTTGGCAGCACCGCACTTGCTGCGGCAACCGGCACTGCAACCACCAGCTCGTTGGCTCTAACCGCCGGCACTGCGCACCACTTGAACCTAACTCAGGCAGCCGGTGCGGTTAATGGTGCGAACTTCACCACGCAGCCAGTCGTGACTGTCGAAGACATTGATGCCAACACGGTCACCACCGCAACCGGCAACGCTGAAGTCACCGTGATTTCGGCCAACAGCGCCGATGTCACTTTGGCTGGCCCAAGCGTGACCGCGGGTCAAACCACCACCAACAACGCGCTCTCGCTAACCACTGGCGCAGCTGATTTCAGTGCAACCGGCAACGAGCTCAAACTAACCGGCAAGGTCGGCAGCTACACCCTGCGCTTCAGCGCGGCTGGCCTAACAGTCGACCAGAACCTAGCGCTCACAGTCGGTGCGCCAGCCACCATTGCGATGTTCACCAGCAGCCCACAAACCACAGTGGTCACCGCACAGGCGCTCGCTGACTTCAAGCTCAAGGTCTTCGACGCTTCTAACAACTTGTATGACCTTTCCAGCTCAACCTCAACTGTGACCGCGGTTCTGCAGAAGCGCGACGGCAATGGCAACTGGGCCAATTATGGAACCACCAGCTATTCACAGCAGGCCGTGAACGGTGTGGTCACCTTTAGCAACATGACCTTCACTGAGACTCCGGGCTCGAACTATCGAATCAAGTTCACGCTTGACTCGACCTCAGACGTCGTCACCTCACTGCTGACCATCAATGCGGGTGCCCCGGCATCGATGCACCTAACCTGGGCACCTGGAACACCTTCAAGCGGCCAGGCATTTGCTAGCCAGCCGGTCATCGAGGTTCGCGACGCAGTTGGCAACGTCTTGCCAAGCGCAGGCGGTGCAACCATCACCGCTGCACTTGTTGGCTCGCCTGCTAACGCAACCCTCACCACCGGAACCACCAGCATCAACGGTTCGGAGCAAATGGCTTGGTCGGGCATGTCTTTGGCTGCACCGATCGGTGACTACAAGATTCGCTTCACTGCTTCGACCACCAACTCGAGCGACCCAATCAACGGCACCACCGTCGACAGCAGTCTGTTCACGCTGTCACACGGTCTAGCCAACAAACTCGAGATCACTCGCTCAATCGATGCCGCTCGCTCTGGCATCGCCGCGGGCACCCAGCCAAAGATCACTGTTCAAGATGCCCAGGGCAACACAGTCACCGGCCTAACCGCAACCGCGATCGATGCAACTCTGACCGACGCCTCAGGCAATGCAACTAGCGCTGCAACTTTGACCACCGCGACATCGCCAAACACCAGCAGCGGTGTCGCAACCTTCACCGACGTCACCATCACCGGCACCGCCGGAACATACCGTTTGAACTACACCCTCAACGGCACTCAGATTTCAACATTCGAAACCGTAACTTTGACTGCCGGAACAGCAGTGAAGATTGCAGTCGAGCAGCAGCCCGACACCACCGTGATGACCAATGAGGTCTTCGCAACTGCACCAAAGGTTCGCTTGCTCGACTCAGCCGGCAACCTAGTCGACACCGACAGCAGCTCAAAGGCCACTGTGGCTTTGGTATTGCCAGATGCAACTGTCGAAACCGCAGGCGCTCAAATCACCGCCTCGAACGGTTACGTCACTTTCGCTGGCCTCAAATATCTAAAGACCCCGGCCACCGGCTTCAAGCTGCAATTCAAGCTAGTTGGTTCAAACCACACCGACGCCACCCAGCAGTCGCGCGCGTTCGAAATCACTGCGGGTGCCGCAGCTAGCATCCGTTGGGCTTCAACCAGCAGTGCAAACGACGGCAAGCCAAGGGCTTCGGTTCAAAACAACACCGCGATCAAGACATCTGCCGGCGGCGCATTGGCGATCGAAATCATCGATGCCTATGGCAACCTGGTGACCGCCGACGATGCAACCACAGTCACCGCATCGGTCAAGACAGCCGGCGGGGCAGTGACTTCGCTCACCAACAAGACTGCAACTGCGGTCAGCGGTTCAGTGCGATTCAGTTCGCTCACTCTGCGTGCCAAGGTCGCAAACTATGTTCTGCAGTTCACTGCCGCAAACGCCGGCAAGGCTGTCAATGCAACCTTCGTGCTTAGCGACTTGATTGAGCTAACCGCGGGTGCCGCAGATCACATCGCTGCCACAACAATTGCCGAGGGTGCCAAGTCGGGTCAAAAGTTCACCACACAGCCGGTCATCAAGATTTTCGACATCGACGGCAACGTGGTCGACAGCACCGCGACCATCACCGCTTCGGTTGCGCCGGTTTCGCCAAACACCGAAATTGCAACATTCACCAACGGCCAAAGCTCGATGGCTGCTGTCGCCGGTGTTGCCAACTTTGACTCTGGCTTGCTAAACGCCAACCGCCTAGGCCTAAGTGCCAAGGTGGGCACCTATCGTGTGACCTATTCGGTCGGCGCACCGCTCGGCGCACTCGGCAGCATCTATCAAGACATCTATGTTGCGCCGGGCGCTGCAGCCAAGATTGCCATTGTTCAGCAGATGGCTGCCAACACCGCGATTGTGGTTGGCGAGCAGCTCTCGACCATGCCACACCTTGAGGTTCGCGACGCATCCGACAACAAGGTAACCGACGACAACGTTTCAACTGCAACCGTCAAGCTATACAAGGCGGGTTCAGTCACCAGCGTTGCCACCTCATCGCCGGTCGCAGCCTCTAACGGCGTGATTCGCTTCACCAACCTCAGCTACAGCGAGTTGCCAGCCGCCGACTACAGCTTGCACTTCAAGTTGGTCGGCAAGACGGGCACTGACACTGAGCTCGACTCAAATGTGTTTGAGCTAACTCACGGCGCTGCAGATCACCTTGAATTTGTCACTCAGCCTGGTTCTGCTCAGAGCGGCATCGACCTCGCGCAGCAGCCAGTTCTGCGTGTTGTCGACCGCTTCGGTTATCCGGTTTATGGCAGCACAGCAACCTCGGTCAGTGTTTCGCTGCTGAATGCCGCGAGCACCGACGTTCTAGTTGCTACCGCCAAGTCGGTCAACAGCACTACCGCCCTGGTCACCTTCAATGACGTCAATATTTCGGCCAAGAAGGGCACATACAAGCTTCGCTTCACGGCGACCAACGCCACCACCGGCATCGCGATTAACAACACGTATGTAGACAGCGCCGACATAACCCTGACTCACGGGGCTGCACACCACATCGGTCTGACCACTGATGCGGCTGGCGCTCGCGCGGGTCTTGAGTTCGACACTCAGCCAGTGGTCACAATTTATGACAGCCAAAACAACGTGATCGAGACCGGCAGCGATGCAACCGCTGGTGTGACCGTTGAGTTGACCGGTGCTAACGCAGCATCTGCGGCGCTGCTAACCGGTCGCACTGGCACTGCTGCTAGCGCTGGTGTTGCTCGTTTTGCTGATCAGCTAAATGGCGAGAACAAGAAGCTCGGCCTAACCGGAACAGCTGGCACTTACACCTTGAAATACACCGTCACTGGGCTAGCTCCAGTTACTCAAACCATCGAGCTCAAGGCTGGTTTGGCATTCAAGTTGGGCAACCACCAGGCTCCAACCACCGTTGCCGTCGACACGGTCTTTGATCTTGCACCGTCGGTCAAGGTCTATGACGAGTGGAACAACTTCGTCGATATCGACAGCTCGTCAACCGCAAGCGTTGCTCTAGTTTCAACCACCGGATCGGTTCGCGCAGCAGCAGCGACCGCAACAGCGCTCGCCGGTGTGATTAAGTTCGAAAACCTCAAGTTCACCAGTGCGCCAGCAAACGGCTATAAGTTGCTGTTCACTCTGACCTCGGGTGCAAACGCAAACAACGCCTCGGCCAAGGTCGAGTCAGCTGCGTTCAGAATCACTCCGGGCGAAGCCGCATCTATGCAGTGGGTCACCGAACCGTCAGGCGCTCGAAGCGGTTTGGTTATGACCGGCCAGCCAGTTATTCAGATTGTCGACAAGTTCGGTTATCCGGTTGCCGACGCCAACACAACTTTGGCTGCAACGCTGACCAGCCCGCTAAATGGCTTGAGCCTAACCTCAACAGCAACCGCCTCTTCGGCAACCGATGGTCGCGTGACCTTCACCAACTTGAAGCTAACTGGTCCCGCTAGCGCGAGTGGCTATGGCATCACATTCACCGCCACCAACATCGGTGCCGCTATCGACAACACCACTTTGACAACCACCGCAGATGTGCCTCTGAGCCACGGAATCGCAGCTCGATTGGCGCTAACCGCTGCGGCTGAAAGTGCTCGTGCAGGTCTTGAATTCGGCACCCAGCCGAAGCTGACCGTGGTCGACGCACAGGGCAACCGCGTGACCGATAACTTCACCTATGCTGGCATTCGCCACAACGATGCAGCACTATCAATAGCCGCAGCGGTGGGCAACAATGACCCAATTAGCTGGCTGTCCGGCACCGTCGCATCACCGGTCAAGAGCATCAACTTGGCAGCAACCACCGGTCAGGCCGACTTTGCGAACTTCGGTTCAGGCGCCTCGCTAGACGCGGGACTGCTCGGAACAGCAAACGCCAGCGGAACCAGCTACACCATTACCTACTCGACTACAACTGATGACTCAACCGCGTTGACTATCGATCAGACCATCGTGTTGACCGCAGGAAACCCTGCCACCGTTGACGTCAAGTCTGGTGCCGACCCACAGAGCACCATCAAGACCGGCGATGTCTTCTCGCCGGCACCTGCTGTCGAAGTCTTCGATGCCTACGGCAACAAAGTTCTAAACGACTCGAGCTCTCAGGTTTCGGTGAGCCTAGTTAGCACCACCAGTGGCGGCAACCCAACCTACATATTTGCGAATAGCTTCACTGCGTCAGCGGGTGTCGTGACTGCCAGTGGAGTTTCGTTCACCGCACTGCCTGGCACATACAAGATGAAGTTCACTTTGGCCGGTGGCGGTTCAGTCACAAACAGCACCGTGATCACCGTGACTCACGCTGACCCAGCTGCCATCGAGTTGGTTGCCGCAACCTGGCCAACAACTGCAAACAGCGAATCTGCGATGAGCCCAGCACCTCAGTTCAAGGTGGTTGACCGCTTCGGCAACCAGGCCACCTCTGACAGCTCAACCGTGG
Source organism: uncultured Rhodoluna sp. (assembly GCA_937898095.1). Lineage (GTDB taxonomy): Bacteria > Actinomycetota > Actinomycetes > Actinomycetales > Microbacteriaceae > Rhodoluna. The sequence continues at coordinate 15,618 of CALDKR010000196.1, read as the reverse complement.
TCACTGCCTCGCTAAGCTCAGGCACCGCGACCGTCACCGGCGCAAGCGCGACTGCAGCAAACGGCATCGCGACATTCAATGCACTCAAGCTTTCTGGTGTTCCCGGAACCTATCGCTTGCAGTTCGCTGCAACTTGGAACGGCGCAACTTTGACCGGCGCACACCCAGCATCATTCGAATTGTTGCCTGGTGCGCCTGACCACCTTGATGTGACTGTTGCTGCAGACCAGGCTCGCTCACGCATGGCAATTGGCACTCTGCCGGTTATCAAGATTATGGATGGCGCCAACAACGTTGTCACCACCTCAAATGGTCAGATCACTGTTGAGCTGCGCACCCAAGACGGCACAGCCCTTGCGACCGCAGCAACTTTGAGCGGTGACGTTACTCGTGACGCCGTCAACGGCGTGGTCAGCTTCTCGGTTCGCGATGCTCTCGCCCAAAGCGATGACCCTCTAGTCATCAGCGGTGCAGCTGGTTTCTATACTTTGCGCTACACCTTGGCGGCCGGCCTCAACTATGGCCAGAAGACTTTCGATCAGGCCATCGAGCTAACCGCTGGTTTGCCAGCAGCGCTCGCCGTTGCGACCCAGCCTGTCTCGGGCAAGACCGGTGACTTGCTGGTTACTCAGCCTGCAATTCAGCTTCGCGATGCCGATGGCAACCCGGTTCTAAGCGACAACAGCACCGATGTTGTGGCTAGCGTTGAGGGCGTGGCGGTTGGTCAAACAGCAGCTCGCACCGATGGTGAAATGCTCACCTCGACCTATTCGGTTCGCACCAGCGCACCGACCAAGACCGCGGTCAACGGTGTTGCACGATTCACTGACCTTCAGGTCAAGGGATTCCCGGGCGCTGCATATCGACTCAAGTTCACCGTTGCTGGCATCAGTGCTCCGGTCTACTCACAGACCATCACGTTCACAGCGAATGACCCTGCCGCGCTTTCATACCTCCGTCAGCCAGTCGGCGGCATCAACGGAGAGCTTTTGGCAACCTCGCCACAGCTTGAACTAACTGACCGATTCGGCTATCGCCTAGATGACTCGACCTACTATGTCGAGGCTGAGCTTGACCCAAGCTCTGGAGCCAATGGCTCAATCTCAGGCGTTATTCGCAAGCAGATCACCAACGGCGTTGTCGACTTCGATGGCCTAAAGCTCACCGGAAAAACCGCCGAAGACTACTTCTTGGTCTTCAAGGTTGGCACCGCGATTACCTCGCCAGTTTCTGGTCACGCCACTTCGACCGTTGTGCCGCTAAAGGTCAGCCCAGCGGTTGCCTCAACCTTGACCATCGTGACCCCGGCTAGTGGCGCTCGCGCCGATGCGCCTTTTGACCAGGCCCCGGTTCTTGAAATCACCGACTTCATGGGCAACCTGGTCACCAACCAAAGTGCAAGCATCGTGACCACTGCCACCAGCGCAAACGGCGGCTCAACCTTCGGCATCGGTGCTTCAACCAGCACCACCAGCGGCTCAAAGACCATCACCGATCTGGGCATCCACGGTCTAATCGGCAGCTACACCCTGACCTACACCGCCACTATTACCAATGGCCCGAACCTCGTGCCAAAGGTGCTAACCGAAACCCAGGCCATCCAGCTGGCACACGGTACGGCTAACGCGATTTCAATTTCAACTCAGCCAGTCGGCGGCAGCATGACCGGTGATGTTCTGAACACCATGCCTCACGTGGCAATGCTTGACGCAAGCGGCAACACCGTCACCGGTTTTGCCAACTCTGCCGTCACCGCAACTTTGGTGAACGCCGACGGCTCTGCAGTCGCAAGCGCGACCAATGAATATGTCGACGCATCGACCAATTCGGCAACCACTGCGTCGGGTGAGGCCGAATTCACTGGCCTCAAGGTTGTCGGTGTTCCGGGTCGCGACTATCGAATCAAGTTTGAAATCAGTGGCTTCACTGCTGTCAACTCAAGCATCATTCGCGTGACTCATGCTGCGGCCGATCACCTAGAAGTGCTGACCGCGCCTCAAGCAGGCATGAAGTCTGGCCAGTTGCTAAGCCGCGCGCCAATCATCGCCATTCACGACCGTTTCAATAACGTTGTCACCAGTGACAGCACCAGCAAGATCAGCGCTGTGCTTTCTGGCGGTGCAAACGGCACTTTGAGCGGCACCCAGTTGCTGACAGTGACCAGCGGCGTTGCAAACTTCAGCGATCTTGCGCTTGCCGGAAAGACTGATGAAACCTATAACTTGACTTTCAAGCTCGACGGCACCGCGCTTGAGACTGCACCGTCGGGCAACCTTGCGATCCTCGCCGGCGACCCATACCGCTTGCGTGTCTCGCAGCAGCCAGTTGCAAACCGCACCGGCGACGTTCTGGTCACCGCACCACAAATCAAGGTTTATGACCAGTGGGATAACCCGGTCACCGCGCACACAGAAATCGAGGTGGGCGTCAGCATCACGCCTTCAACTGGCGCCGATGCCGGAACCGTTTTTGCGACCTCAGGCGCATCGACCAGTGTTCGATTCAGCAACGGAACCGCAACCTTCATCGGCTTGCTGGTCAATGCAAAGCCAAATGTTGACTATGCATTGGTTTTCGATGTGCTCAATGGACCAAGCGTTCTTTCTGCAACTTCATCGTTGTTCCGAGTGGCCCCGGGAGCCGCCCACCACATCGAGGTTGTCACTCAGCCTCTTGGTGGCGTGACAGGCAAGGCCCTTGCGGTTCAGCCGGTGATTAACGTGCGCGATGTCGACGGCAACCTCGTGAACAACGCCGGCAACATCTGCGTGACAGCATCAATTCCGACCGGCATAACCAACGCCTATTTCGCTACCTCAACCGGCGTGCGCTCGTCGAGCGAGCCTCAGGTTTGCGCTAACGACGGTGTGATCAGTTTCACCGACATTCGATTCTTTGGTTCTCCAGATGACTTCTATAAGTTGCACTTCACCGCTGTCGTGCCAGCCCAGCCATCAACTACAAACCAACAGGGATACTCCGAATACAGTCTTGTGGTCGACAGCGCACAAACCATTCAGGTCACCAGCGATGATCCATTCGAGTTTGAAATTTCGACGCAGCCAGTCGCAAACCGCACCGGCGACAACCTAACCACTCAGCCGGTCATCCGTGTTCTGGACCGCTATGGCAACGTTGTCAAGAATGACGAAACCTCAACCTTTAGAGTCGCGCTGCAAGGTGCCAACGGCACGCTAACCGGCGCTGCAACCATCACCGACTCCACCAACCCTGCCTATGCAACTGACGTCATTACTGTGGTTCACGGTGTCGCTCGCTTCACCGATCTGAACCTAATTGGTGTGCCGCAACGTGCCTACAAGTTGGTGTTCACCGGCGAGCTTTCGGGCATTTCTAACCGCACCACTGTCGAATCGAACACCATCACTTTGGTGCCGGCAGCGGCCGACCACGTGACGCTGGTTCAGCGTGCAGTGACTGCCAAGTCTGGCGATGTTTTGACCACGCAGCCGGTGCTCGAACTTCGCGACCGCTTCGAGAACTTGGTTTACAACGAAACCAACCCACGCGCAGTGACCGCATCGATTGTTGACGCCAACCCAGTGAGCAGCTCGCACACCGCTGGTGCAATGACCGGCAGCGTGGTGGCAAACTCAGTTGCCGGTGTCTTCACCTTCAGTGGCCTAAGCATGGTTGGCCAGCCTGGTGTTGAATACACAATCAAGTTCGATGCCGGCAACGACGTTAATTTCACTCAGCAAACTCGAGTGACCGTGACCAAGATTGCTGACCTAGAGCTTGCCTATGACGACACAACCTATGTCAAAGATGCCGTCATTCAGCCACGCGTGAACACCGCCGAGAACCCTGATGACTATTCAGCAACCGCGGCCGACACTCTCGCAGCAAGCCAGGGCAACGGCACCTTCACTGAAACCGGTGCTGGTGTTCCGGTCTACTCAACGATTCCTGCAGTTTCAAACGCCGTATGTCGCGTGAACTCAGCCTCAGGTGTGGTCACCGTGACTGGCGCCGGCCTCTGCACGGTTCAAAAGTATGTTCCGACCAATAGTCACTATTTGTCGAACACCATCTCGACGAGCTTCACGATTGCTAAGGCAACTCAGAGCCCGCTGATTTTCAACAACGCCTCTGTGACTGAATACTCAAAGAAGCTGGTTCTTGACGTCACTCAGCCTGCAGTTGGAATCGCAGACTTGCCAATCACAACTTTGACCTATTCGGTTCGCGGCGAGGGCTGTATGGTTGCCGGTTCTACTGTCTTCACTGGTCAGGTTGGCGACGACTGTGTGGTCACTGTGACCCGCCCAGGTAACGACAACTTCTTGCCGACCTCGTCATCGCAGACCATCACCACGGTCAAGACTGCGATGGCTCCGATTGAGTTAGTTGCACTTCGCAACATGCACATTGGCGAGACGACTGCCCTACACAGCGCTGGCGGTTCAGGTGATGGCGCCGTGACCTACAGCATCATCAACGGCGAGGGCACAATCTGTTCGCTAGACACATCTACAAATGTGATCACGGCACTCGGCGCCGGCGATTGTGACATCAGCGTTTCAAAGGCCGCATCTCGCAACTACAAGGCTTCGCCGGTTCAGGGCTCAAGCTTGACTGCACCGTTGAGCGCTCAAGGCACAATCACCATCGCCAAGAACATTCAGCGCGTCGACATCACCTCGACAATTCCGATGTATCCAATCAAGTCGACCGCAACCGTTCCTTCGGTATACAAAGTTGTCGCAGTTGCGTCGAGTGGATTGCCGGTTAGCTATTCAGTGACCACTGCCTCTGCAGGCATTTGTGAGATCACTGGTGACACTGTGAAATTCCTGGATGATGGCGTCTGTGTTGTTGAGGCTGCGCAGGCTGGAAACAGTGACTACTTCCCGGCAACACCTGCTCGCCAGAGCATCACCGTTGGCTCGCTAAACCAGACCATCATGTTTGAGCCGCTCGCCGATGTCTTCATCAGCGATGCCAGCCCAATCGTCGCTCCAATTTCCAACTCAGGATTGCCAGTTGCAATTTCGCTAGGTGCTGCCTCGGGTGCAGGCGTCTGTGCGGTTGACGCAACCACCGGTTTGGTGACCCTGCTTGACGCTGGTGTCTGTGAGATTGAGGCAACTCAGGCCGGCACCACCGTTGTCCCTGGAACCAACCAGACTGTTTACTTGCCGGCAACTCCGGTCTTGCGCCAGTTCCGCGTTGTTGCCGATCTTCCAGGTTCACCGATGATCACTTCGATCTCAACGGCTAACCGCGCCGTGACCGCAACCTTTACTGTTCCGACCTACAACGGTGGTTCGCCAATCACTGCCTATGAGCTAGTCGCGACTCCGGTCAGCGACATCTCAGCTGGCGTGGTTCGTTCAACCGCTTGCGACCAGCCACAAAACTCGACCGGCTATCAAAGCTGCGGAATCTACGGGCTAGTAAACGGTGTGGAATACACCCTGACCGTTTCGGCAATCAACAGTGTCGGCACCGGCTTGCCTTCACCGGCCTCTCCGGTTTTCACTCCATCACCAAGCTTGATGGCCGTGACTAATCTGATCGCTCAGCCTGACAATGCCGGTGGATTCACGCTTTCTTGGATTGCGCCTGAGGCAATTGACGGTGAATTCATCAGCTATGACATCTATGCAAAGTTGAAGTCGGCCACCTCATTCAGCACCCAAAGCATCGGCACCGTCAGCTCTTTCGGTGTTCGTGAAGTGACTATTGATTCTGCTGATTTGCCAGTTGCGCCGACTCCGACCGCAACCAGCACCGCAACTGCAAGTCCGACCGCTTCGACTGCCTCGTTTAGCAGCGCATCTGTCGATTCAACAGTTGGTCGATTCGGTCGTGCTTCTATCCGCTTCAGTGCTGCGGCAGTCACCGCCCCGGTCACCACGCCGACTCCTACACCGACGCCAGTTGCCACCCCGGCATACGTCTTCAAGGTTGTGACCGTAACCACAACAGCGTCAACTGACTCAACCGGAAACTCAACCACGGCGGTTCAGACACCTAAGGTTGCTCCTGGTGCGCCGACCCGCTTGAACGCAACTTTGACCGGCCTAAAGATGAACGTTTCATGGGGCCCATCGACCTTCGATGGTGGTTCGGTTGTCACGCGCTATGACGTTGATGTCAACGGCACCTCACTTTGCGTTAGCGCTGTTCCGGCCAAGTGTTCATTGAACAACCTGGCTTATGGCAAGACCTATACGATTTCGGTCACAGCTACCAACGCCATCGGCACCGGAGAACCTTCCGTCGGAATTTTGACCACTGCTGCGGCGCCTTCATCTGGTGGCGGCGCACCGATTGTCACCCCAACTCCAACTCCAACGGTGACCCCAACCCCTACGGTTAGCCCAACCCCGACCCGCAGACCAACCGTGCGCCCGACCCCGAGCCAGAGTTCTAGCTCAGGTTCAAACAATGGTTCAAACAATGGCGGTCGCCCGAACGGCGGATCATCGGCAACCCCGACCGGCTCACCAAGTGCATCGCCGTCATCAAGCGAATCGCCGACCGATAACCCAACCGCGGCTCCGCAGCCGGGTGGTGGCGATGGCGATGGCGGTCTTGGTCCACTATTGCCAAACTGGCCAATAATTACTCCTGGTCAGCCAGTTGCCGATCCAAGCATCGGGGCAACCGGCAATGACAGTGACCCATCGGTTCCGTTTGACCCGCTAGCCACGCCTGAGGGTGCAGCCAAGCTTGCCGACACCGTTGGCAAAGCCGCAGCAATCGCGGCTGCTATGGCCGCAGCCGCAGCCGCAGCGGCAGCAGCGGCGGCGGGTGCAGCTCGAGCTGGTCGCGCAGGCGCACGCGCCGGTGGCTCAGGCTCAGGCTCTGGCTCTGGCGGTTCGAGTGAGGGCGGCTCGCTGGCAACTGTCGATGCTGCTCACGAAGAATACGAATTGCGCCGCCGCGGTCGCGCTGACCGCTGGAAGATCTGGCGCCGCCGCTTTATGAACTGGCTTGACCGCCCAAGCATCAAAGCGATTGTGACATCGGCAAGGTTCTCGCCGTTGCTTTCACGCATTCTGGTCGACGGTGCTTATCTGCGCGCGATTGCAGGTGGATTCTCGCTTTTGCCAACCCTTGCAACGGCGGCGCTAGCCATCGCAGGTTTGGCAATTAATGGCGACCACGTTGCGCCACCGGCCTGGCAGCTCTTCTTGGCGATCGCAATTTTGGGAATCTTTGACACCTTCGCCGGCCTTGTCGGCACTGCCATTTTTGTGCTTGGTTCAATCGCAATGCACGGATACATCCTCGGACTTGACGACATTCGCATGCTGCTGGGAGTCATAATCGTTGGCTATGGTCCGGCGCTGCTGGCAAATGCATTCCGTGCATTCCGACGCGTTCCTGACGAAGAAGACAGCTATTGGTGGGAGCGAATTATTGATCTTGCCGTGCTGCCATTCATCGCTGGTTGGTCAACATCGGCAATGATCAGCACTTTGCCTGCGCTAGCCGGAGTGACGCTTTCAGTGGCAAACCATGTCAATGATTTCGCCCTGGCGGTGGCAGCTGCAGTTGCCATCCGTGTGGTTGCAGAAGAGGCTGTTGCTCGTGTTGCGCCTCGACGCCTAGACCGTCTGCACCCAACCGTGGTTGCTGAAACCGTGCCAATTCAAAAGTGGACATCGGTGGCACTTCGCCTAGCGACCTTCGTTTTTGTGACTGCGGCGCTGATGGGTGAAGACTGGCGAGTGGTAGTCGGAAGCATTCTGTTTGTTTTGCCAACAGTTATTGGTTTCTACGCCGAGCGATTCCCGAACTTCCCGTGGATCTGGCGAATCATGCCAACTGGCGTTCCAGGCTTGGCACTAACCCTGATCGTGGCCACTCTCACCACCGAACTGGTCAACTCTTGGTTCGGCCCAACTGCCGACCTGGTCTATTGGTCATTCGCGCTGCTGCCGATCCCGATGCTCGCGCTCAGCCTCTTGGGAATGATTGGTCGTCACGGAAACGACGGTGAAGTCAGATTGCTGCGTCGCCCAGGTTTCGCATGGATTTATCGAATCGGTGGCGTCGTAATGTTCATCGTGACCCTAAAACTCGCAGGCATAATTTAGTAATGCTGCCTAAGAAATACATGCGAATTATCGCAATTGTTTTGGCGCTGTCTTTTGTGGCGACTCTGCTCGCCGGCGCTCTTGCCACCGCACCAGCTCAAGCGGCAAGCGACGATGACCCGGTCGCGAGTCAAGAAATCGACACCGACAGCGATGGCATCATCAACAACGAAGACCCAGACATCGATGGCGACGGCGTGGTCAACGGTCAAGACTCAGACATTGATGGCGACGGCATCGAAAATTTCAGCGACGGCGATCCAGCCGCGACAACCGGCATTGACAATGCACCTCCGCCTAACCGCCCTGGAACCTGGATATCGCCCGGCGAGTTAGGTGACATAAGTGGATTGATGTTGAGCTCGACGCTCGTGATTTTGATTGCCGCTGGCGGTGCCTGGATTGTGATTAGGCGAAAAAAGTCAGCCAAAGCAAAGTCAGATTTAGAGCAGTAATTACGGTGGCGATTAAATAGCCAAGTGTGCCGACCCAGTTTTTGCTCTTGAAATCGCCCATCACCTCGCCGAGTGAGGTCAGCCTAATGAGCGGGAACAGGGCGAAGGGTATGCCGAACGAGAGCATGACCTGACTGAGCACCAGGGCCCAGGTCGCGTCGCTTGTAATCGCCAGAATAATCAGAGCCGGAATCAAAGAAACAACTCGTCGCAGCAACATCGGCAACTTGGCTTTTAGCAGCCCACTCATGATTACAGACCCGGCATAGGCACCTATTGAGGTCGAAGCTAGTCCAGAAGCGAGCAGGCCTATCGCAAAGATTGCCGCGATGGCACCGCCGAGGCTCGCAGAAATCGCACCGTGAGCCCCCTCAATTGATTCAGTGCCCTCAACGCCAAAGAGGTTCGCTGCTCCCACCAGAAGAATGGCCAGGTTCACAAAGCCGGCAATTGACATCGCAATCGCTACGTCCCAACGCATTCCCTGCAAAATTCGAGTTTTGTGACCGTCGGTCAATTCGCTGCCAAATCGATCGCGCACCAGCGCAGAGTGGGCATAAATTGCGTGCGGCATAATCGTCGCGCCAAATATGCCGACCACCAAAAGAATTGATCCCTGGTCGACCACTCGAGGCACCATGCCTGCGAGCACGTCGGTAATTCGCGGAGGGTTTACAAATAGCCCGGCCACAAAACCTATTGCCGTAATCGCAACGAGAGAAATGATGATGTTCTGATAGCTAAAGGCACCGCGCTTTGCGCCAAACTGCAGCATCAGGATTGAAACAAAACTTGTAATTAGCCCACCTATAAAAAGTGGCAGGTCAAAAAGAAGATACAGGGCAAGCGCGCCACCAATGATTTCGGCAAGGTCGGTGGCCATCGCAACTAGCTCTGCTTGAGCCCAAAACGCCAGGCGACCACTGCGAGATTTGAATCGACCGCCGAGCACCGCAGGCAGACTCTGGCCAGTCACCACGCCGAGCTTTGCTGACAAAAATTGAACCAAAGCAGCAGCCAGGTTCGCCGCGACAATCACCCAAACCAGCAAAAACCCATAAGTCGAGCCTGCGGTCTGATTAGTGGCCACGTTGCCAGGGTCAAGATAGGCCACACCCGCCACAACAGCCGGCCCCAGAAGGCTGATTGTTGTGATTTTTTTGGCTGACATGCCATAAGACTACCGCCCGCGGGTTAGGCGGTTTTGCCATAGTTGCTTAGGCTTGTGGGGTGAAATACTACGACAACATCACCCAGCTAATCGGGCAGACTCCACTGGTCAAACTCAACAAAGTTACCGAAGGAATCGCCTGTACAGTCTTGGCAAAAGTTGAGTATTTCAACCCGGGCGGATCAATCAAAGACCGCATCGCAGCCAAGATGGTTGATGAAGCTGAGCGCAAAGGATTGCTAAAGCCCGGAGGCACAATCGTTGAACCAACTTCTGGAAACACCGGCATCGGCCTAGCTCTAGTAGCTCAGCAACGCGGATACAAGTGCATTTTCGTTCTTCCTGACAAAGTCGCCGAAGACAAGCGCAACACTCTGATTGCCTATGGCGCCGAAATTGTCGTCACTCCCACCGCTGTGGCTCACGAAGACCCTGAGAGCTATTACTCAGTTAGCGATCGCCTGGCTCGCGAGATTCCAGGAGCCTGGAAGCCAGACCAATATTCAAACCAAAACGGACCGCTATCGCACTATGAGGCAACTGGCCCAGAAATTTGGAATGACACCGATCAAAAGGTAACCCACGTTGTCATCGGCATCGGCACCGGCGGCACTATCAGCGGAACCGGCCGCTATCTAAAAGAGATAAGCAATCGCGAAGTTCAAGTAATCGGTTGTGACCCAGCCGGCTCTATTTATTCGAACGGCAACGGCGTCGGCCGACCATACCTAGTTGAAGGTGTTGGTCGCGGCGACGACTTTTTGCCAGAGGCCTATGACGAAACAGTTGTCGACCGCATTATCGGCGTGCCCGACCGTGAGTCATTTGAAATGACTCGCCGTCTCGCTCGCGAAGAGGGTTTGTTGGTCGGCCCAAGCTGCGGCATGGCGGTCGTTGCGGCTCTCGAAGTCGCAAAAGAACTGCCGGCCGATGCTGTGGTTGTCGTGATTCTGCCTGATGGCGGCCGTGGCTACCTTGCCAAAGTTTTCAACGACAAATGGATGCGCTCCTATGGCTTTATGGAGGCCGGCAGTGGCGAAAAGGTCGAGCAGCTGCTTCACCGCAAAGACGGGCAACTGCCTGAGCTGATTCACGTGCACCCAGACAACACGGTCAAAGATGCACTCGACATTTGCAAAGAATTCGACGTCTCGATGCTTCCTGTTCTGCTGGCGGAGCCGCCGGTTCGAATCGGCCAAGTCACCGGTTCGATTCAAGAGAAAGATCTGGTCGACCGAGTTTTCACTGGCGAGCTAAAGCTAAGCGACCCAATCGCCAAGCACATCGGCAAGAAGCCCGGCGTGGTCGGAATTGGCGAGTCAATTGAGGCGGCGCGTGCCTTGCTCGAGACTGAAGAGGCGCTGTTGGTGCTTCAAGACGGCGAGCCGGTCGGCGTGGTGACTCGTTTCGACGTTCTCAACTACATGAACAAATAACAAGTTTTGATTTAGAAAGCATCAAAGAAGAGGCAAAAATGACCAATTTTGAGACCCGCGCAATTCACGTTGCCCAAGAGCCAGATGGCCTAACCGGTTCTGTTATTCCACCAATTTTCATGAGTTCAACTCACCGCCAGCGCGCCATCGGTGACCACATCGGTGGCTATGAATACAACCGCGCCGGCAACCCAACTCGTTCGGCGCTCGAAAAAGCGCTGGCCAGCCTCGAGGGCGGGCACTTTGCCTTCAGCTTTGCATCAGGGCTTGCGGCCGAAGACGCAATCATTCGCGCTGCACTCAAGGCGGGCGACCACGCTATTTTGGCCGATGACCTGTATGGCGGCACCTATCGACTCTTCAACCGAGTTCACCGCGAAGCCGGCATCGAATTTGATGTTGCTGATCTGCTGAGCCTCGATGCGATTCGCGCGGCCTTCAAGCCCGGCAAGACCAAGCTCATCTGGATCGAGACCCCGTCGAACCCAATGATGACCGTTTTCGACATCACCGCGATTTCAGCCGTGGCTCACGAACTCGGTCTCTTGGTAGTCGTCGACAACACTTTTGCGACCCCTTATTTTCAGCGCCCTCTAGAGCTTGGTGCCGACGTGGTTGTGCACTCAACCACCAAATATCTCGGTGGCCACAGCGATGTGCTTGGTGGCGCGGTGATTCTCAACGATGGTGAGCTTGCCGAAAAGATTCAGTTTGTGCAGTTTGCGGTCGGTGCGGTTTCAAGCCCGTTCGATTCGTGGCTGACCCACCGCTCGCTAAAGACTTTGGCGGTTCGCATGGATCGCCACAACGCCAACGGCCAGGCGGTTGCTGAGTTCTTGAGCCAGCACGGGGCAGTGGCTGAGGTCTTTTATCCGGGTTTGCCAACCCACCCGCAGCACGACGTTGCAAAGCGCCAGATGAGCGGTTTTGCCGGCGTGGTTAGCCTTCGTTTGGCCGGTGGTCCAGCTGCGGCAAAGCGTTTTTGCGAGAGCACTCACCTTTTCACTTTGGCTGAGAGCCTTGGCGGGGTCGAGTCGCTGGTCAACTACCCATATGAAATGACTCACGCATCGGCAAACGGCACTCCGATTGAAGTTGACCAAGACATCGTGCGACTCTCAGTTGGCATCGAACACATCGATGACATTTTGGCTGATCTAAAGCAGGCCTTGGCCTAAGTTGAAAATCAGCATCAAGCATCGCGTCATTCGCTCGGGTGACGAACTCAGTCGCAGCCAACGCATCGGCTACATCGTGTTGCTCGGCTTGGCAATGGGGTTAATCCCGTTTTCAATCGACCCCGTTTTGCCGTCTTTTCCGCGAATCGGTGAGTTCTATAACGTCGACAATGCCGTCGTTCAGTGGACCCTCACCGGTCTTTCAATCGGCCTAGCTTTGGGTCAGTTGTTTGTCGGCCCACTCAGTGACTCTCTCGGGCGCAGACGCCCGATGCTCATATCGGTTGCGGTTTTTGCACTCGCCGAAATTGGCTGCTATCTAGCACCTAACTTTGAAACCTTTTTGGCGCTGCGCGTGCTTGTCGGCATCGGCGCATCTGGTGCCAGCGTTATCGGTTTTGCGGTTATGCGCGACCTGTATGCCGGTCAATCGCTGATCAACTTTATGGGTCGGGTGTTCTTGATTCAGGGCCTAACCCCGGTGATTGGCCCGTTCGCTGGTTCGCAACTGCTGGCATTCATGGGCTGGAAAGACGTAATTTTGACCTTTGGCCTGTTCGGCCTGCTGCTGCTCATCGGCCTTTATTTGATGCTGATTGAAACGCTGCACACTGACGATCGCCGCGAGAATGTCTTCGACGGCATGGCAGGTCGATTCAGGGCCGTGCTTCGCGACCGCATCTATGTCGGCCTTTTGCTTATGTCGCTGCTGCAACACACCGCGCTGTTTACCTACCTAAACACCTTCACTTTCATCACCCAGGGGGCCTATGGCATTTCAGCTATGAATTTCGGTCTCTTCATGACTTTCAACTCAATTGCCTCATGGGCTGGCGTTCAGGTTGGTGCGTTCGTAGCCCGCAAAATTGCTCCGCAGTGGGCGCTTATCGCTTCAATCGGAATGGTCTTAGTGGCTACCGCGACACTTATTTTTGCCGGCATCACGCACGCACCGTTCATCCTGATTGAGATCGGATTCGGTCTCTATATGTTCTCGTTTGGCGCCACCATCACGCCGCTCAACGGCCTGGCGCTAAACAAACACGGAGAAGAAGCAGGCACCGCAGCATCACTGCTGGGCATGATGAACTTCATAATGCCTGCGATCGCCACCGTGCTCTATAACCAACTTCGCACCGACAGCAGTTTTGATGCCGGCGTGCTAATGAGCGTGCTTTATCTAGCTGGCCTGGCGAGTGTGATGTTTATTTCAAAGCCAAAATCAATGGCCGCAATCTCAAAAAACTAAGGGGTTTTCATGGCTCGCGTGTTGATTAATCACGGATGGACTAACCGCCGCCCAAAGGGCATGTGGGCAAGGCATTTAGCGGCCGAGTTGCGTGCCGCTGGGCACGTTGTGATTTATCCGCAGTTTCCGAACACTGACAACCCTGTGCTCGAAGAGTGGCAAGAGTTGCTCACCGAAGAGCTTGAGCACCTTCACGAGGCAGGACCCGGCGAAACAATTTTTATCGGCCACTCACTGGGTTGCATCAACTGGATTCAGGCTGCTGCAACCGGAAAAATTGCCGCCCCGGTTGATCGAGTGCTGCTTGTCGCGCCAGCAGACCCAAAGTTGCTTGACGAGGTGCCTGGTATGAATGTTGACCTCAGCGATGCTGAGGTTGCCAAAGCAGTTTTGGCCTCAACCAAGTCTTTGACCGTAGTGGGCAGCGACAAAGACCCCTGGGCGCCTAGGGGAGTGCAAGAAACTTTTGGCGACCCACTCGGTCTCGAGGCAGTGATTATTGAAGGTGCCGGGCACATCACTTTGGCCGAAGGTTGGGGTCGCTGGCAGGGCGTAATCGATTGGGTTCTTGACCCGACTGCCGACCTCCGTGTTCGCTAACCCAGAAGTAAAATAAGCGGATGAGAATTTTGCTAATTGGCGCCGGCGGTGTCGGCGATGCGATTGCAAAAATCGCAGCTCGCCGTGAGTTTTTCGAGATCATGGTCATCGCTGATTTTGATTTCATCCGTGTTGAAAAAACCATCGAGTGGATCTCAGAGCGTTTTGGGCCAGAGCTAGCCGCCAAATTTTTAGCCGCCAAAATCGATGCCAGCAGCGCCTCGAATGTGGTTGAGCTAGCCAAGATTCACAACATCACGCACATCATCAACGCTGTTGAGCCAAAGTTCTTGCCAACAATTTTTTCAGCGGCCTTCACAGCTGGTTGTCACTATATCGACATGGCAATGAGCCTGTCAGAACCAAATGAAACCGACCCCTATCACCGCCCCGGAATCAAGATTGGCGACGCGCAGTTTGCCGTGAACGACCAGTGGGAGCGCGCCGGCCGATTGGCGCTAGTGGGCATGGGTGCGCAGCCGGGGCTCTCGAATGTTTTGGCCCGTCACGCTGCCGATTTCTTGTTCAGTGAGATCGACGAAATTGCAGTTCGCCAGGGCGACAACCTAGTGATTCGCGACGAAGAAGGCGAGCCAATTTTTGCGCCGGCGTCTTCGATTTGGGCGACCATCGAAGAGTGCCTAAACCCACCGTTGGTTTATGAGCGCGACAAAGGCTGGCGCACCACAGTGCCGTTTAGTGAGCCTGAGATTTTTGAGTTTCCAGAGGGCATCGGTGCTGTTGAGTGTGTGAATGTCGAGCACGAAGAGGTAAACATGCTGCCTCGTTCGATTTCGACCCAAAAAGTTTCGTTCAAATATGGCCTCGGAGCTGAATTCATCAACGTTCTAAAAATGCTCAACACTCTCGGTCTTGACCGCACACGTCAGGTGCGTGTGCGCTCGGCTCAGGGCCCAGTAGACGTTGCGCCACGTGACATGGTTGCGGCTGTTCTGCCAGACCCAGCCAAACTTGGCCCACAAATGACCGGCAAGATTTGCTCGGGCGTTTTGGTCACTGGCCGCGACAAAAACGGTTCGTCGCGCGCAACCTATCTTTACAACGTGGTCGACAACAACGAGACCATGGCCGAATACGAAGCTCAGTGTGTGGTTGTTCAAGCCGCCATGGGCCCAGTTATCGCACTTGAGCTGATTGCCAACGGAATCTGGCGAGGCGCTGGTGTCCTTGGCGCCGAAGCATTTGACTCAACCGCTTATCTAGATCTGATGGCGTCGACAACGGCTTATAACCAGCAGTGGTACACCCAAGAACGTCTGTCATCTGCTCCGCTGAGCAGCCCGACCTTTTAGCGGTTTTAAAGGTTTCTGGCTCGCTGGTTTAGTTCAGAATCGTAGCCATTTGGCGCTGGCGCCACTTAGTCTCGATCCCCAGACCGAAGTAGCAGCTGCCAATAATTAGCAGCGCACCAATTGCGCCAACCCAGCCCATAA
>CALDKR010000195.1 GCA_937898095.1 uncultured Rhodoluna sp. | reverse complement strand
AAAGACCGCAAGGCTGACATCGAGCGCACCTTGCCGCTAACCAGCATCACGTTCGGAAAACCATGCACCAAGCAAGCAGAGGATTGATTTTTTTCAATCGGGGAAGCTGACGGAATCACAGTCAGAAGGGAGGTTTCTGTGGAAACGCCTGCGATTGGAGTCAGATTGATGCGCATTCCGGGAAAAATCAACGCTGACTCAGAAAGTCGATTCCAGTTTTGAAGCTGCTTTGATGAGTGGCCATATTTTCTGGCGATATCGCTCAAGGTCTCGTTGATCTCGACAATGTGAAAAGCGGGCTGACTTTGCCCGACATTGTCTTGATTTGCATTCATTTTTCTGATTTTCCTCAGGGCTATCGTGCCACAGTGCTCAATTGTTTCTGCCTAGGCGACATAGTGTGGCAATCTTGTCGTGTGATAGACCCTTTTGCATCAATTGATGAATGGCTTTCGGTTCCAGAAGCCGCTGATCTTCTAAACGTTCAACCCGGCCGCGTGCGACGACTAATCGAAGAGCACCACCTATTCGCTATTCGTAGAGAAGGCGTTCAGAAAATCCCGGCGCACCTAATTGTTGATGGCGAAACTTTGCCGGGCGTTCAGGGGTCAATAATCGTATTGCTCGATTCAGGCTTCGACCTCGACAGCGCAGTCAAATGGCTTTATACGCCTGATTCGGCGCTTGAGTCGACGCCTATCAATTCGCTAATCAAGGGGCGCAAAACCGAAGTGCGCCGTTTGGCGCAAATGTTGGCGCTCTAGGCGTCGCGTTTCAAAACTTTTTCAGCCAGGCTCAAAAGCTCCGCCTTTGCCGACGGGTCAATATCGAGAAGTTCAAGCGAAGCAAGGCTCTCTTGACCGAGTTCGTCAATCATTCTTTCGGTCTTAGCCAGTGCACCCGATTCGACGATTAGATTCTGCAAAAATTCAATTTGCTCTGGCTCGAGCGATTTGCTTGTTAGCATTTCGTCAACTAGTTTGCCCAGAGACGGGCTAACGGCTTCTTTGGTTAGTCCGATCAATACCGTTCTCTTGCCCTCACGCAAGTCATCGCCGGCAGGCTTGCCGGTGATTGCCGGATCTCCAAACACTCCAAGAACATCGTCGCGAAGCTGAAACGCTAGGCCCAATGGAATTCCGAAAGCCGAGAAGCCGCGCAAAAGCGATGGGGAAGCACCGGCAAACGAGGCGCCGATTAGTAGGGGAGCTTCGAGGCTGTATTTAGCCGTTTTATAGAGCATTACTCGATTTGCGCGCGCAACTGCCTCGCTCACCGGTCGGGTCAGTGCTGCGTTTTCTTCAACCACATCGAGATATTGACCCGCCATGACCTCAATGCGCATCTTGCTGAATTCAGCTCTACAGGCATTTTGAATGAGGTTCGAAGGCGCGAGCAAAAGTGAATCACCAAACATCTCGCTGCTCCAGCCGAGCATCAGGTCTCCGACCAATACTGAACCGGCAACTCCAAAGCGTTCTGGCGAACCGCACCACCCCTGATGTTTGTGAAGCTCTTCGAAGCGCTTGTGAACCGCCGGGGCATTGCGTCTGGTGTCTGATTGATCAAGTAGGTCGTCGTGCACCAGGGCTGCGGCGTGAAACATTTCAAGTGCAGCCGTAATTCCAACCATCGCGCGACCAGATTCGCTGATTTGCTGATCGGTAAGTTGAACTTCAGCGCTCGGGATGGCGCCAACCCATGCCCAGTAGGCAAAAAGAGCCCTAAAGCGCTTGCCGCCAGTTAGCAACGACTTTGAGTAATCGACCAATGGCGCCAGGTCTGGAGAAATCTGAGCGAAGGCTATTGTTTGCGTTTCGCAAAATTCATTTAGTCGGTCAGCGATGGCGCCCAGTAGTGCCTGATTCTCATTCACGGGAATAGCCTAATCAGCGCAAGGGTTTTAGACTCAGATTAGGTCAATTTGCCTAGAAGAAAACGGTAATCGAAATGGCACTGTCAGAACGCGAACAAAGACTGCTCGAAGAGCTCGAGCGTGGTCTGTATGCCGAAGATGCCGAGTTCGTTCAGCGTGTTACAAAGTCAGGTGGCATTTCGATGCGCCGCATGATCGGCGGGGCGGCACTGGCCGTTATCGGTATCTCTATCCTGATATTTGCCGTGATAATTCAGATCGCCCTTTTTGGAGTCATTGGATTCTTGCTTATGTTGACTGGAATCATTTTGGCGAGCTCTAATTTCAAGCAGACCACACCCTCGAGCGAAGCTTCATTGAAGAACCCTTCTAGAGCCAAAGATTCAAGCTCAAAATTCTCGGGTTTTGAAGACCGCTGGGATCGCCGACGAGAAAACTAAATCGCGATTTATAAGCCCCTGACCTAACCGGTCGGGGGTATTTTTTCGGCCTCTAAATTGGCATACCATGCGAATTTCCTCCACTTGGAAAATCCCTGTAAATTATTGGGATATACGACACGCCGAACTAAAAATATTTCACTATTTTCTAGATTTGTGGAGTGTTGTGGAGTAAAGTGGAGTAAAGGTCAACGAGTCGACAAGGAGGGGTGCAGATGTTGCTTGGCACGCATGCACCGAAACTTGACGACAAGGGCCGTCTTTTTCTTCCAGCGAAATTTCGCGACGAGCTTCAGGCTGGGTTGGTTATCACCCGCGGGCAAGAGAACTGCCTTTACGTTTTTAGCGCAGCAGAATTCCAAGCCGTTCACGACAAGATTCGCCAGGCTCCGGTAACTAGCGTTGATGCGCGCAACTACCTGCGCGTATTTCTTTCAGGTGCATCTGACGAGCTTCCTGACAAGCAGGGTCGCGTCACGATTCCGGCCGCACTTCGTCAATACGCCGGTTTAGACAAAGACCTAGTCGTTATCGGCCTTGGCTCAAGAGCTGAAATCTGGAATGCCGCAGCCTGGAATGAATACCTAAGCAAGCAAGAAACCGCCTTCGCAAATGTTGCAGAGGAGGTGATTCCGGGGCTCTTCTAACCTGCGGTTAGATCTCCACCCATTCATCGTTTGCCCTTGTGGCAAGTTTCGAAAACCAAGCTCGAAACGAATGGATGGGGGTCTAGCGGCAGGAATCCCGGATCAAAATGGCCAAAAACATCGCTGAACTTCACGAGCCAGTTCTTCTGCAGCGCACCATCGACATTCTCGGGCCATCGCTCTCAAAAGAGAATGCCATTTTGGTTGACTGCACGCTTGGTCTCGGCGGGCACAGTGAAGCCTTTCTCGAGCAATTTCCAAATTTGACGCTGATTGGAATCGATCGAGACCCCAACGCGCTTCGACTAGCCGGCGAGCGTTTGGCACGTTTTGCTGAACGCACACACCTTGTGCACGCGGTTTATGACGAAATTGCAGATGTTGTTGCAGAGCTCGGTTATTCAGAAGTTGACGCCATTTTGCTTGACTTGGGCGTCTCTTCGATGCAGCTAGATGAGGCCGACCGCGGTTTCGCATACTCATACGAAGCGCCTCTCGACATGCGCATGAACCCAGAGGTCGGCTTGACTGCTGCGGATGTTGTCAATACCTACAGCGAGAACGAGCTAGCTCGAATCTTCAAAGAGTATGGCGAAGAGCGCTATGCCAAGGCTGTTGCTGCTGAAATCGTGAACGCTCGCAAGCAAAAGCCGTTCGCTGTGAGCACCGAGCTGGCCAGCCTGATTGCCAGGGTTATTCCGTTTATTCCAGGAAAGAGCTCGGGGCACCCTGCCAAGCGAGTATTTCAAGCTCTAAGAATTGAAGTAAATGGCGAGCTCGAGGTTCTTGCCGACACAATGCCAGCGGCGCTTTCGGTGCTTGCGGTCGGTGGCCGAATTTTGGTGCTTTCTTATCACTCGCTTGAAGACCGCATCGTTAAGCAGGCACTGGCAGCTGCCGCCACTTCGTCGGCACCAATTGAACTTCCTTTTGAGTTGCCTGAGCACGCACCGACTGTTCGACTCTTGGTGAAGGGCGCAGAAGCGGCAACCGAGCGAGAAATTCAGAAAAACCCACGTGCAGCATCGGTTCGCATGCGCGCAGCAGAAAAAATCCGGAGAGCAGCATGAGTCAGTTGAACTTTGCCCGACGCAACACCGCTTCGTTGGTTGCACGCCCAAGTCTTCGCCTAGTTGGCACAGGCGCACTGGCTGGTCGCCCAGCTGCAATGACAATCGCCGGAATTGCCCTCGTCGGCGTGCTGGCTATTGCAATTCTCAATCTTCTGCTTTCGATCGCTAGTTCAACCTCGGTTTATGAGCTTTCAAAATTGCAGCAAGAAAAGCGTGAACTGACCACAACCGCACAAATTTTAGGTGAGCAAGTCGATTCTCTTTCGTCACAGCAAAACCTGGCGAACGCCGCCGAAAGCCTAGGCATGATTTCGAACGCAAACCCTGTGTTTTTGAAGCTTGATGGCCAAAAAGTTTTTGGTCAACCGCAGGCTGCACTCAACACCTCTGGTCGCGCTATGAAAAACATGGTTCCGAACTCTCAGTTGGTCAAGAAGTCGACGGCTGCATTGATGGCTGCAGACCAGCTTGGCTCAGCGGCGCAATCTAAGTCAGACACAGCAGCAAATCAGGCCAAAGTCGCAGCGCCTCAAGTAGTTTCAAACGTGAGCGGTATTCCCGCTTCACCAACCAACTAGTTTCAGAATTCAAGGCGGCGAAATATGACATATATGACGCCCGGCAACCCCAAACGCCGATTGACCGGAATGTTTTTGATAATCGTTGCGGTCGTGTCGCTCTTCTCGATTCGCCTTGTCGATCTTCAAATCGTGCAGGCTGAAGCAATTAACAAAATTTCGTATGAAAATCGGTCAGTCACTAGAACAATTCCGGCACTGCGCGGTTCTATTGTCGATGCAAATGGCACTGTGTTGGCGCATACGGTTTATCGCTATGACATTAATGCAGCGCCAAGCAAAGTTGGGCCAATTCTGCGAAATGTCAGCGGTCAAGAGGTTCAGGTTTCTGTAGAACAAGTAGCCGCCGAACTTGCTGCAATTTTGAACATGAAGTCTGCCGATGTGATGCAAAAAATCATTGGCACGACCGAATATTCCAACATCAAAAAAAAGGTAAACGCTGAGGTTTATCGACGCATCAAGGCGCTTGAAATCCCATGGCTTTACTACGACCCAATTCCGACCAGGGTGTATCCAAACGGTGCAGTCGCCGGAAATCTGATTGGTTTTCTAGGTTCAGACGGCACGCCGCTGGCCGGCCTAGAGCGACAGTTGAATTCTTGCCTCGCAGGTCAAGATGGCCAAGAGACCTTTGAAAAGGGTGTTGATGGAATCAAAATTCCATCAAGCGCAATTGTGACCAAGGCAGCGATTCCTGGTCGCGATGTGGTTTTGACAATTGACTCTGACCTGCAATATTTCTCGCAGCAAGTGCTAGCCAACACCATCGTAAAGCTGCAGGCAGTTTGGGCAAGTGCGATTGTCGTTGAGGCAAAAACCGGAAAACTTCTCGCTGCGGCAGAGGCGCCAACAGTTGATCCGAATGATCCAGGCAAGTCAAACGCAGAAGACCGCGGTTCTCGTATTTTTCAAGCTGTCTTCGAGCCCGGCTCAACCATGAAGACCATCACTGCAGCAACGGTCGTGGCTGAAGACGCCGCTCAGCCCGGCTCTGGATTCAAGGTGCCCTATCGCCTGTCATTCAGTTTCGGTCGAGACGTCACCGATAGCCACGTTCACGAAACAGAAAAATTGACTCTCTCAGGAATTCTTGCCGACTCGTCGAACACTGGAATCATCTTGGCTGGTCAAAAAGTGCCGGCAGAGACCCGCTACAAGTACATTCGTAAATTTGGTTTGGGCGAAAAGACCGGCATCAATTTTGAAGGTGAATCTGCTGGCATTGTTCACAAGCCCGGCACGGCCTTGTATGACCTCATGACTGACAAAGTGACCATGTTCGGCCAGGGAATCTCGGTTACACCGATTCAGACCGCGTACATTTATCAACCTCTGGCAAATAATGGAATTCGCTTAGAACCCCAGCTCGTCGCGGGTTGCCGCAGCGCAGATGGTTCGCTCGAAGCCCCAAAACAGAAGGCGCCAGTCAAAGTGCTTGACCCAGTCGCGAATAAAAAAACTGTCGACATGCTTGAAATGGTTGTGAAGTACGGCGGTATTGGCCGCACTGCCGCAATTCCTGGTTATCGCGTCGGCGGCAAAACTGGAACCGCGCAGATCAAGAACGGCACCGGATACGGATACAAATACGCGATTTCATTTATCGGCATGGCACCCGCTGAGAATCCGGAATACGTTCTGGCTGTGACTGTCTACAAACCGACAACAATCAGCAACTCTCTTGGCGCAACACCGCCGTGGAAGCAGATAATGCAGCAGGTTTTGCGCAACTATAGAGTGCCACCATCAACAACTACCGCTAAAGAGATTCCGAAGTATTGGCACTGACATGAATGAAATAAAACAGCAGATTCCGCCAATCCTGCGCCCTGACCGGGTTGAACCAATCTCGCTTGCCCGTCTTGCGACTCACTTCGGGCTGCAAGCGAACGACGCCCTGGATAACAGCGACCTAGATGCAGTTCAAATCACTGGAATCAGCATGAACACCGGAGACCTGCGCCATGGTGATTTGTTCGTCGCTATGCCGGGACTAAAAACTCACGGTGCGCAATTTGCCAAGAAGGCAATCGAAGCCGGGTGTGTTGCGATTGTGACCGACAGCGCCGGAATCGAGATTTTGACAGACCTGGGGCTAAGCGCCAGTGTTCCGGTCTTGCTGCTTGAAGAACCGAGAAATTCGCTTGGAGACTTGGCCGCTTTTGTCTACGGAAACCGCGGCGACAAGAGACCAAAGATGTTTGCCACCACCGGAACAAACGGAAAAACTTCGACCGGCTATCTGCTCGAGGCGATTTTGCGACAGCTTGGAGAAACTACCGGGCTAACCTCAACCGCCGAGCGTCACATCGCCGGTGAGGTTATTGTTTCTCGATTGACCACGCCTGAGTCAACCGAGATGAATGCGCTGATTGCAAGAATGCGCGAGAAAAAATGCACCGCAATTTCAATTGAAGTTTCTGCCCAGGCGCTAACTCAACTGAGGGTTGACGGGCTGTATTTTGATGTCGTCGGGTTCACAAACTTGAGTCACGATCACCTCGATGACTATGCCGACATGGATGAATATCTTCGCGCTAAAGCAGAGCTCTTCACTCCCGGCAGAGCCGCGCGTGGCGTGGTTAGTCTAGATTCCGACTTTGGCTTGCCATTTGCCAGAGCGAGCAAGATTCCGGTGACTACTATTTCAAGCCGTGGCTCGGCAGATGCCGAATGGCAGGTTGAAATCACTTGCGAATTGCCCGGAAAAACGGAATTCAAATTGACTGGCCCAGCTGGTGAATCGCTTGAATCTTGGGTTCCAATTTTGGGTGCCCACATGGCTGCAAATGCGGGTCTCGCTGTGGTGATGTTGGTTGAAGCTGGATATGACTTCAATGCTATTTCTTCGGCAATCTCAGCCGGCATTGATGCCTACCTACCGGGCCGCACCGAGCTAGTTTCTGGCGCCACCGGCCCCGCGGTCTATGTTGATTTTGGCCATAGTCCCGACGCTTTTTTAAACACCCTCGCTGCAGTTCGCAAGGTTACGAAGGGCAAGGTCATCATGCTGTTTGGCGCCGATGGCGATCGCGATGCAACCAAGCGACCAGAGATGGCACGCATCGCCGCTAGGGGCAGCGATATTTTGGTGATCACTGACCATCATCCGCGTTTTGAAGACCCGGCTTCGATTCGAAAAACCCTTGTTGACGCAGCGGCTGCAGTTCGACCAGAAATGCCACTCTATGAAGTGAGCCCACCGGAGGCTGCTATTCGCAAGGCGGTTTCACTCGCTGTTGAAGGAGATGCAATTCTCTGGGCTGGGCCTGGCCACCAGGACTATCGCGACATCAGGGGAGTGCGCACGCCCTATTCGGCGCGACAAGAGGCACGCGATGCACTAAGAGAGGCTGGCTGGAAATGATTTCAATCTCATTGAATGAAATAGCCTCCGCGATCGATGGCGAACTCCATGGATCAGCAGATGTTTTAGTAACCGGCTCAGTTGAAACTGATTCTCGACTGGTGGTGCCTGGTTCTCTTTTTTTTGCCAAGCCCGGTGAATTCGATGACGGTCACAATTTTGTAGCTGCAGCAAAAGCCGGCGGGGCGGTGGCTGCAGTCGTTGAACGTCTGGTTGACGTTGATCTTCCGCAAATTGTTGTTTCGAGCGCGGTTAAGGCCCTTGGGTCACTTGCAAGCTATGTATTGACCCAAATTCGCACAAAAACCGACATCAAAGTGGTCGGTATTACCGGCTCAAATGGAAAGACCACAACTAAGAACATGCTTCGCGAAATACTCTCGAAGGCTGGTTCGACTGTTGCGCCGATTGAGTCTTATAACAACGAAGTCGGAGCGCCGATTTCAATTCTCAAAGCCGGATTCGACACTAAATTTCTGGTCGTCGAAATGGGTGCCGGCGGGCCTGGAAGCATTGAATATTTAGCCAATTTAGCCAATCCTGATGTAGGCGTGATTCTCAAAGTTGGATTGGCGCACGTTGGTGAATTTGGCGGAATCGATTCAACCGCGAAGATCAAATCAGAGCTAGCTGCGGCGCTTGGTGCCGAAAAGCACCTAGTGCTAAACGCCGACGACGCATTTGTGCGCGAAATGGCTGAACATTCGCAGGCCTCGATCATTTGGTTTGGAACCGCACTTGAGGCTGGTTTCAGGGCAGACCAACAGGCTTTGTCCATCGAAGGCACGGGTTTCGTGTGCCACTGGCCAGATGGCCAGCAGCGCAGAATCAATCTTCAGATTCTTGGCGAACATCACATTATGAATGCCCTGGCCGCACTGGCCGTTGCTGATCAGTTGGGGATCGATCGCGAAGTTGCGTGTCAAGCCATTGAGAGCATGCCGCTCGCAGAGCGCTGGCGAATGCAGTTGCTGCATCGCACTGATGGCGTGACGATTATTAACGACGCCTATAACGCAAGCCCAGATTCCACCAAAGCGGCGCTTCAGACTTTGGCCCAACTCGGAAAATCTGGCCGACGCACTATCGCAGTGTTGGGCGAGATGGCTGAACTTGGAAGTGTTGCTCGTGAACAGCATGACGCAATTGGTCGAGTGGTTGTGCGACTGAACATCGACCAGCTTGTCGTTGTTGGCGATGCCGCAAAGCTAATTCACATGGGCGCTTTGCAAGAGGGATCATGGGATGGCGAATCTAAATTCTTCGATGAAATAGACGATGCTTTGAGCTACCTTCGTGCGATGCTTGAGCCGAACGACATAGTCCTGGTTAAGTCGTCAAAGTCAGCAAATTTGCGCCACTTAGGTGATGCGTTAGTGGAGGTAAGCCAGTGAGGGCAATTCTTCTCGCCGGTGGCGTGAGCATGTTTGTGACTTTGCTCGGAACTCCGGCATTTATTTGGCTTTTTAAGAAACTTCGGTGGGGTCAGTTCATCCGCGAAGACGGTCCGCAGTCGCACCACACCAAGCACGGCACGCCAACAATGGGTGGCGTAGTGATTATCATCGCTGCCGTTTCTGGATATTTCATCGGCAAATTCGCAAACTTTGAACAGCCAACAATTTCGGCACTTCTGGTTTTGTTGATGTTGGTCGGTTTGGGTTTGGTCGGTTTTATCGACGACTACATCAAAACCCACAAGCAGCGCAGTCTTGGATTAGGCGGTTGGCAAAAAATCCTCGGACAGGGCATTGTCGCCACTGTTTTTGCGGTTTTGGCACTTCAATTTCCTTCAGCAGATCGCCTAACGCCAGCCTCAACGCACATTTCAATCGTGCGAGATACACCCATCGACCTCATGATGTTTGGCTCGGTTATTGGTGTCGGGTTATTCGTTCTGTGGATTTATTTCATGGTTGCCGCCGCGTCTAATGGCGTAAACATCGCAGACGGACTAGATGGCTTGGCAACTGGATCTACCATCATGGCCATCGGCGCTTATGCAGTGATTGGCTTCTGGCAGTTCAATCAGTCTTGCGTTTCTATCCCTGAAAATTTGGCAAGTTGCTACAACGTGCGTGACCCGCTTGACCTGGCTGTTGTTGCCTCGGCAATTGTCGGCGCCCTTATCGGATTCCTGTGGTGGAACACGTCACCAGCTCAGATTTTCATGGGGGATACCGGCTCGCTGGGCCTAGGCGGTGCACTGGCCGCTCTTGCGATTTTGTCTCGCACCGAACTTCTCCTTCTACTCATCGGCGGATTGTTTGTCATTGTCACGGGTTCGGTGATCATTCAGCGTGTATTTTTCAAAATCACCAAATGGTCGACGGGCACAGGACGGAGAGTATTCCTGATGAGCCCTCTGCACCATCACTTCGAGATGCTCGGCTGGCCCGAGATCCAGATCGTCGTGCGCTTCTGGATCATCCAGGGCCTGTGCATCGGCGTCGGGCTCTCGCTGTTCTACGCGGAGTGGGTGAGGTCATGAGCGAGCTGCACAAGGAGGACATCGGCGCCC
>CALDKR010000194.1 GCA_937898095.1 uncultured Rhodoluna sp. | reverse complement strand
GAATGAGGCTGCCGACATGTAGTCACCGGCGATTGCCAAACCGTTTTGGAAACCTGAGAATGAGCCACCGCCGTCATAGAAGTCAGATGACTGCTTGTTTTGGCGTGAGGCACGAATCACCAAGAAAAGGGTGAAAATAACGAAGGCTACGAAGAGCCCGGGAGTTAGCCAGTCTTTGATTTCCATTATTTCTTCAGCTCCTCGTTGACTTTGTCACGAAGTGCATCAGATGCTGCGTCTAGCTTGTGACTTGAGTGGCGCTCATAGAGCCACATGATCAGGAAGGTAGTTAGGAACTGCAACACGCCAAGAATGAAGGCGATGTTTAGGTTGCCGGCTACTGGGGTTGAAACCCATTCGCGCGCCCATGCAGTTAGTACTACGTATCCGAAATACCAAACCAGAAACGCAACAGTCAAAGGGAACGCGAACCCTCTGAATGACTTGCGCAGATTCTGGAAAGCAGGTGAGGACTGAGTGTCAGACCAGACCTTTTCTTTATCTGTCGATCCCATTGAACTCCAATGTTCATAAGGTAATCGCGTGCCAAAAATCAGCTCGCGCGAGTGCACCGTTGCACTTCTTTCACGAATCTAGTGAGCTGGGTCAGGAATTTTTAGCAAAACCTAGTTGTTGATGCGCATTTGTTATAAATCAGCAGCGCCTATTTTCGGTCAACACCACATTCTTTATGAAGTAATCGTCGACGGTTTTTGCCACGCAATTGTTTGAGCGCCCATAGGCAGTGTGCCCCTCGCCCACGTAAGTCAAAAGTTTCGCATTTTCTAGAATCTTGTTGGCGAGATTTTCAGCCTGCGAATATGGCGTTGCCGGGTCGCCAGTTGTTCCGATAACCAGAATTGGAGCTGAACCTTTTGCGCTCCAATCTGTTGGACGCTTAGCCACCGGATATGGCCAGTCTGCACAACCCAAGCCAGAGTCTTGCCAGTAGCGACCAAGTGTCGGGCTAATTTGCATGATTTTCTTATTTGCCTTTTTGAGCGACTCTGGATCAGCTTTTGAACGTGAATCCATGCAATTGACAGCAAGATTTGACTCTGTTGAATTCGAAGCGTAGGTGCCGTCTTCGGCTCTGTCGTTATAAAAATCTGCCGAGGCGAGCAACTCTGTTCCATCGCCCTCAAAAGCAGCTTTGAACGCTGAGGATAGAAACTTCCATTCGCTTTCGGAATAGAGAAAACTGAGAATTCCGGTTAGTGCGGCCGTTGAACTAAGCACGCGATTTGGGTCACTGGTTGCAAGCGGCTTTGACTCAAGTTCATAAAGAAATAGAGCCACTTTCTTTTGAGCCTGCGACAGTGTGCCGCTAAATGGGCAGTCTTTTGACTTCAGACAGTCAGCAAGAAATGCCGAGAGCGATTGATCGAAGCCTTTGAGTTGCAAAAAAGTAGCTTCGATATCTGGCGCGGTTGGATCGATAGCGCCATCTAGAACCATGTGGCCTACCCGGTCGGCATACAAGTTGGCATAGGTTGTGCCAATTAGCGTGCCGTATGAAAAACCGAGGTAATTGATCTTGCTGTCGCCCATGAGAGCGCGCAGCACATCGAGAGA
>CALDKR010000193.1 GCA_937898095.1 uncultured Rhodoluna sp. | reverse complement strand
CGCACTTCCTTGACATGGAAGGGGTCACTGGTTCGATCCCAGTATCGACCACCAAGGTTCTTCCGATCCAGTTCCCCTCGCTTGCTTGTTAGCCAGCTCGCTAGTTCGATCCCAGTATCGACCACCAATAAAAAAATCCCAGCCTTAGCTGGGATTTTTTCTATTTGAGCTTCAGAATCTTCGCCGTGGAGGCTAGAGACGCTGCGGCCACCTTCGGATCATCAGACAATCGCTTGCCGTAGCTAGGGAGGATTTCGTTCAGTTTTTCCAGATTGCGCTCAATAATTTGCGGCTGCGTGGCCTTTAGAACATTGAGCATCGCGTGCACCGCGGTCGAAGCCCCCGGTGAGGCACCCAAAAGACCAGCAATTGAACCGTCACCCGCTGCAACGATTTCAGTTCCAAACTGAAGAATGCCTAGTTTCTTGGCATCTTTCTTGATGACCTGAGCGCGCTGGCCGGCATTGAGAAGCTGCCAGTCGACCATGTCGGCTGTCGGAACAAAATCTTTAAGTGACTCGAACTTAATTTTTTTAGTCTTGATCAGCTCGCCGACGAGATATTTAATCAGGCCGAAGTTTGAAAGACCAACAGCAATGTATGGCAGGAGGTTCGCGAAACGGATTGATTTGGGCAAGTCAAGCAGTGAGCCCTGCTTTAGAAACTTAGGATTTGCTGTCGCGTAAGGCCCGAACAACAGACTTTTTTGCCCATCAACAACGCGAGTGTCTAGGTGCGGAACCGACATCGGGGGAGCGCCAACCGATGCTTGGCTGTAAACCTTTGCTTGGTGCTGAGCAACCAGCTTTGGGTTTGAGGTTTTGAGCCACTGACCGCCCACCGGAAAAGTGCCGTAGCCCTTGGCTTCAGGTATTCCTGACTTTTGAAGCAGCTTGAGTGCCCAGCCGCCTGCTCCGACGAAAACAAACTGAGCTTCTGTTTTGATTGACTTCTTGGTGACCTTGTCTTGACCGACAACTTGCCAAGAGCCGTTAGCTAGCCTATGCAACCCGCGAACTTCGGCTGAGGTCTTAAGCTGCGCACCAGACTCTTGAAGATAGCTGAAAAGTTGCCTTGTAATTGCACCGAAGTCGACGTCTGTTCCCGACTCAATGCGAGTTGCCGCAACCTTCTGTGATTTGTCACGCCCCTCGATTAGCAGTGGTGCCCACTTGGCGATTTCATCGAAGTCGGTGCTGAACTGCATGCCAGCAAATAGCGGCTCGTCTTTCAGAGCCTTAAAGCGTCGCGCTAGATAATCAACGTCTTTTTCACCCTGAACAAAAGTCATGTGTGGAGTGGAGTTAATGAATGATGAAGGGTTTTTTAATATTCCTGCTGAAACCAGATAAGCCCAGAATTGTCTTGAAAGCTGAAATTGCTCATTGATGTCAATTGCCTTTGTTGCAGAAGGGATTCCCCCGTCAGGAGCATCAGGCATGTAATTAAGCTCGCAAAGAGCTGCATGTCCGGTTCCTGCGTTGTTCCAGGCATTTGAGCTCTCGAGCGCCACATCATCAAGTCGTTCGAGAATAAGAATTGAAGACTGGGGAGAAAGCAACTTTAGAAAAGTGCCGAGAGTGGCGCTCATTACGCCACCGCCAATAAGAACTACGTTGTACTTTTTTGCGATACTCACCGGACAAGCATAACTTTCAAATGAGGAGCAGTTTTAAACCGAGGTGCCGACAAGCATTCCAATTCCGTATGTGATTCCCATAGTTAGAAGGCTCACGACCACGTTCCTGATAATTGCCGCGGTCGACTTTGCTCCACCAATTTTGGCGCCGACGTATCCGGTGATTGCCAAAGACGCAACAACGGCTGCCACCGTGACTGGAATGCGGTATTCAACCCATGGGCCAGTGACTGCAAGCAGAGGAAGAACTGATCCGCCAGCAAAAGCTACGAATGATGCAAGTGCGGCCTGAGTTGGGCTTGCGTGTTGCTCAGAATCGATGCCGAGTTCGGCCTCTGCGTGTGCCTTTAGAGCATCTTTTGCAGTTAGCTCCGCAGCCACCTTTTCGGCCAACTCAAACGAAAGGCCTTTTTGCTCATAGAACCAAGCTAATTCGCGAAGCTCAACTTCAGGCTGTTCAGCAAGCTCTTTGCGCTCTTTCTCCAATGAGGCCTTTTCAGAATCTTTCTGAGCGCTAACCGAGGTGTATTCTCCACCTGCCATTGAGATTGAACCCGCAACGAGTCCGGCAACGCCGGCAATCAAAATGGCACCAGAATCTGTTGTAGCACCAGCAACACCCATTACCAAACCTGCGGTCGACACAATGCCATCGTTTGCGCCTAGAACCCCGGCACGAAGCCAGTTGAGCTTGGCCGCCATAGATGTGCGCTGAAATTCTTGGTTGATAAGAATTTGTTCGTCAAGTTTGTTGAGCTCTGAGTTCTTCATAGTGGTTACACAACACCACAAATGACCCCTCCGGCTAGCAAGGCTCGCCTTATCGAGTTATTAGACTTGCTCGGTAATAGTTCAGATAGGGCGCCTTAATGATTCAACTAACTGTGGATTCAAATTCGATCGAAGCAGCCGACGGCGCTACCGGTTTTGAGTTGTTCACCTCGCGCTCAATCGTTGCCATGAAGGTCAATGGCGAACTTCGAGATTTGGCCCACAAACTCACCAATGGCGACTCTGTTGAGGCAGTTGAGATTTCTTCGCCTGATGGCCTGAATATTCTCAGACACTCTGCAGCACATGTGCTTGCCCAGGCAGTGCAAAACATCAACC
>CALDKR010000192.1 GCA_937898095.1 uncultured Rhodoluna sp. | reverse complement strand
AGCAAAACGAAAGCCCGTCGGTCATCGCGATCGACGGGCTTTGTTTTTAAGACCTAGTCTTTGCCTGCAACCCAGGCGGCGGCGCTTGCCAGAGTTGGGTGGCGGAACTGGTAGCCGCTATCCAATAGCCGCTGTGCGCTCATGTTCTGACTGCAGAGCAGCAGTTCATCGGCGGCTTCGCCGAACACCAAGCGCATCGCAAAGGCAGGTACTGGCAGGAAGGTTGGGCGGTGCAACTCTTTGCCAAGCGCATCGATGAGCTGCTTACAGGTTGCTGGTTCAGGCGCGGTGATGTTGTAAGCGCCTGAAGTCTTTTCGTTGTTGATCAGGTGAATGATTGCGGCAGCCTCATCAACTTGAGAAATCCATGCCCACCACTGCTTGCCGTTTCCGAGGGCACCGCCAATGCCCAATTTAATTAGTGGCAACAAACGCCCCAAGGCACCGAGCTGCCGGCTCATGACCATAGTTGTGCGAATCAAGACCACTCGAACATCACGTTGAGCGCGAAGAGCCTCTTGCTCCCACTGAGCCGAAAGGTCGCTCAAAAATCCGGTTCCCTTTGGCGAGTGCTCATCAAGCAGCTCATCTTTGACATCGCCATAAAAACCTGATGCTGAGCCGCTGACAAAAACCTTTGGTTTGTTTTCAGATTCGAGAATTGCGTCAACCAAAAGCCTCGTCGACTGCAAGCGTGACGCAACGATTTCTTTTTTATACTGCTTAGTCCAAGGAATGCGACCTGTGGTTGCGCCGGCCAAGTTAACGACGGCGTCGATGCCGTTCATTGCATTCGGGTCAATGAAGTTATTCATTGGATCCCACTCGACTTCATCGGGCGAGGCAGCTTTTCGTCTAACCAGCTTGATCGGCTCATGCCCTTGAAGCTTGAGTTGGCGAATCAGCTCGGTGGCCACTAGGCCCGAGGCGCCCGAAATCAAAACCTTCATTGATAGCCCTTCTGGTGACTTATGAATAGTTGAGACAGTGCTTGCTAGTTCAAATCATCAGGATGCGCGCCTGTGCGCATTCCGGTGTCGAGAGTCGCAATCTGCTGCATGTCTTCGGCAGTGAGCTTGAAGTCAAAAACGTTGAAGTTCTCAATGAGCCGGTCTGGGTTAGAAGTTTTTGGAATCACTAGGTTGCCCAAATCGATGTGCCAACGAATGATTACTTGACTCACGCTCTTGCCATATTTAGTTGCAATGTTCTGCAACAGCTCGTTGTCGTTAAATCTTCCGCGAGCAAGAGGAGACCAAGCTTCAGTGGCAATGCCCGCTGCTGCATCTGCTGCTCGAACTGCCTTTTGGGTTAGGCCTGGGTGCAACTCAACCTGATTGAGAGCCGGCACGATTGTCGCCGCTTCAAGCAAGCGCTCAAGATGTTCAGGTTCAAAATTTGAAACACCTATGCCGTGAATTTTGCCGCTCTCGAGCGCGTGCTCAAGAGCCTTCCAGGTCTCAACATATTTGTTTTGCTTCGGGGCTGGCCAGTGAATCAGCAGCATGTCGACATAGCCGATGTTCAGGCGCTCAAGGCTCTCATCAATTGCCTCTAGTGCATTATCGAAACCGTGGCGATCGTTCCAAATTTTGGTCGTCACATAAATCTCTTCACGATCCAGTTTGCTTTTGCGCACCGCGGCGCCAATCTCAGCCTCGTTGTCATACAGAGCGGCTGTGTCAATTCGGCGATAGCCGGCGTCAAGCGCAAGCGCGACAAGGTCTTGGGCTATGTCTTGCTGAACCTTGTATGTTCCAAACCCTAGAACTGGGATTTCGTGGCCGTTATTGAGTGTGGCAAATTCCATTTTTACTCCTAGTTAGACCAAGGGCCGAAAACCGGGTTCCACTGTTGAATCACACGCTCTTGAATCACGCCGGCGATATCAAATGGGTCATTGTCTAGCAGCGACGCAAGTGATTCAAGGTCTTCGACTTCGAATATCAGCAGCGCGCCGGCAACATCAACCATCGGACCACTTGCCTTCAGTAACCCCGCATCCAGTTGCGTCTGCAGCCATTCACGGTGAATTGGGCGAATCGCAGCAATTTGGTCGGGTGCATCAACGTAGTTATAGGTCACGGCATAAAAACTCATAGTGTAATTAGCCTAAATCCAGCTGGGCAACCACATGTGCGCGTGCCAGAACCAATAGGGAACCCAGGTTCCTAGCCAAATTGGCAAGAAATAAATTGTGATAGCCAAAGAAGCGGCCAAGAACGACAGAATTGTCCAAATTTGGCGACCCCGCTTCTCGGGTGCTGCAGATGCCAGGTAGCTTCGCAGAACATAGGCCAGCGCAAGCATCATCCATGGAGTGAAGGCAACCGCATAGAACTGAAAAACAGTTCGCCCCATAATCGCGAGCCATGGCAAATAGCCACCGGCCATGCCGATCAGGATCAAACCGGCGTTGCGATCGCGGTATCGAATAAGAAAATAAATCAGCACAAAGAGCGCTGCGGTTGCGGCTAGCCAAATCAGCGGATGCGCAAGCGCGGTGATAGCGCTTGAACAGCCCGATGGATCTGTGCAGCCACCCTCGCCACTCTTTAGGCCTTCATAAAAAAAGCTGGTTGGGCGCACGTTGAACAACCAAGTTAGCGGGTTGGCTTGATAGCTGTGCGGGGTTTTGAGGTTCACGTGGAAGCCCAAAATTTCTTGGTGATAGTGAACCCAAGATTGAAAAGAAGTTGGCACCCAAGACCACAGTCCGGTCCAGCGATTTTCGGCCAGCCCAGCCCAGCTGCGGTCGTATCCGCCATTGGTAGCGAACCAACCAAACCAGCTCGCGACATAAGTCACCAAGACAGTCGGGGCGACTATGAAAAACGAACGTAATCCCTGAACGACAAAACCCCTGAGTGCCCAGCGCTCCTGTTGAATTCTGCGGCGACTTAGCGCTTCAGAGACAACTAGATAAAGGCCAAACGCGGCTGCGAAATAGAGCCCTGACCACTTGACTGCGGTCGCCGCGCCCAGCATCAACGCCATTAGCCAAAGCCAGGGGCGATTGAAGGTCTCAATTTGCAAATTTCGTGTTTGCGAATCTTTGACCAGCGCGAAGAACGCCGCTAGTGCGAAAAACCCGAGAATTGCATCAAGCAAACCGGTGCGCGACATGACAATCGCGCCACCTTCGATTGCCATCAAGAGGCCGGCAACATTTGCCCAGGTGTGCGACTTGAGAACCAACTTGGCGACGACTATTAGCAGCGCAACTGAGGCGACCCCAATTAACGCAACGCTGATTCGCCAGGCAAACGGGCTATCTGCACCGAAAAGCCACATACCAAGGCCGATAATCCATTTGCCTAATGGTGGGTGCACCACAAAACTCGGATTATTCAGATAGCCGTCAACAAGCCCGCTTTCAAATGCTGGATTCGGGTTGTTTGGCCAAGATTTTTCAGCACCGGTTTTTAAGAGTGTGTAGGCATCTTTGACGTAGTAGGTCTCGTCGAAAACGAGTTTCGAGGGATAGTTCAGCCCAGCTAAGCGCAAGCCGGCGGCAAGCGCGATGATCAACCACGAACCGAAGGTGTTGATTTTTCGATTGAGCG
>CALDKR010000191.1 GCA_937898095.1 uncultured Rhodoluna sp. | reverse complement strand
TCCGGAGTCTGAATGTCACAGAACATGCGGGCGGTTGGATCGATTTCCCCTCGCCAAGGAAGAATTTGGAAAGTGCTTGGGTCAGGCATCGCCAACATGTCGGCCTCGTAGGTTCGCGCCAAACCTTCAATTGCAGAGCCATCGAAGCCTAAACCTTCGGCAAACGCTCCCTCAACCTCGGCCGGTGCGATTGCTACTGATTTCAAGGTGCCAGCTACGTCTGTGAACCATAGTCGGATGAACTTAACGCCGCGTTCCTCGATAGTTCTAAGCACAAATTCCGTCTGCTTATCCATCGGGTTTTCCTCTCTCTGCCTGCTATTAGGCTAGTCGCTATGGCCCTAATTCGCATTGCCCTAGCGCAAACCAACCCAGTTGTTGGCGACTTGGCTGGCAATCTGAGACAGTGCGCCGACGCCGTTGCTAGCGCAGCAGAGCAAGGTGCGGCCATCGTGATTTTTGGCGAAATGGCCACTTCTGGCTATCCGATCGAAGACCTTGCAGCCAGAGAATCCTTTCTCAATGACTCCGTTCAGGCTGTGAAGGATTTCGCGGCCAAATTGGATGCAGATGGACTGGGTGGTCAGGTTGTAATCCTTGGAACTCCGGCTATTGTCGCCGAGGAGCATCGAAATCATTGGGCGATAGCGCAGAACGCTGCAGTAATCATTCGCGAGGGAAAAGTGTGGGCTGGCTACGCCAAGCACCACCTACCGAACTATTCAGTGTTTGATGAATACCGAAATTTCGTTCCGGGAGATCAGAGCATCAACTTTGAAATCGAAGATCTCAAGTTTTCTCTCCTAATCTGCGAGGACATTTGGCAGTCTGGAGGGCCGGTAGCACGCCTAAGCGAAGACAAAACTGACATTGCTTTGGTTCTAAATGGTTCACCTTTCGAAATCGACAAGGATGACCGCAGGGTTGATTTAGTCAAGAAATTGGCGAAAGACCAGAATGTTGCGGTTGTCTATGTGAACCTCGTTGGTGGGCAAGACGACTTAGTCTTCGACGGCGACAGTTTCTTGGTTGACGCAAATCAAAATTTGATCGGTCGCGCTCCACAATTTGAAACCGGAATAATGTTGTTCGATGTCGAGTCGAAAACCAATATCGTTCCAGCTTCTTCGAGCGCACAACACAAGCAAGATGATCACTGGCAGATATGGAACGCACTCGTCCTTGGTCTTAGAGATTATGTAAATAAGAACGGTTTCAAGTCAGTAATACTGGGACTCAGTGGTGGCATTGACTCAGCCGTATGTGCCGCTCTTGCAGTTGATGCATTAGGTTCGCACCGAGTATTCGGTGTATCTATGCCGAGCAAGTATTCATCAGATCACTCGATTGAAGATGCGCAAGCGATGGCTGCGAACACTGGCCTAGGTTTTCGCATCGTTGAAATTCAGAAGATGGTTGATGCCTTTATCAAAGAGCTCTCACTTACTGGTTTAGCGGAAGAGAATGTGCAGGCACGTGTTCGCGGCACAACCTTGATGGGCCTTTCTAATCAGGAAGGTCACCTGGTCTTGGCGACAGGAAATAAATCAGAGCTCGCCTGCGGCTATTCAACTTTGTATGGGGATGCTGTCGGTGGCTATGCGCCGATTAAAGATATTTACAAGACCGATGTTTGGGCGCTATCTCGCTGGCGCAACCAAGTCGCACGCGAAGCAGGCGAAACCCCACCTATTCCAGAGAATTCAATAACCAAAGAACCATCTGCTGAGCTGCGTCCAGATCAGAAAGAT
>CALDKR010000190.1 GCA_937898095.1 uncultured Rhodoluna sp. | reverse complement strand
ATGGCGAGACTTAGACCCAAAAGAATTGTCAAAGCCTTGCGCATAAGCAAAGGCTACCTTGACAAAGTGCCGAGGTAGCCTTTGGCAACGCCGAAAACTATAAAAATTTTCGTTGTTTAGAACTTGTTGGGCGCTTAGAACTCTTTTGCAACTAGTTCAGCGATTTCATAGGTGTTTAGTGCAGCACCCTTGCGCAAGTTGTCACCGACAACAAACAGCTCGATGCTGTTGGTGAAGTCGAGTGACTGACGAATGCGGCCGACAAAAGTTGGGTCTTGGCCGGCAACCTGGTTAGGGGTTGGATATTTGTGGTTAGCTGGGTCGTCAACCACCTTGACGGTCGGCTGAAGCTCTAGCTCAGCGCGAACCTCGTCAGCGGTTAGCTCGTTAGCAAAAGTTGCGTGCACGGTTAGTGAGTGGGCAACCTGAACAGGAACACGCACGCAGCTTGCTGCGACCTTTAGGTCTGAGATTCCGAGAATCTTGCGTGACTCGTCGCGAACCTTCATTTCTTCTGAGGTGTGGCCCCCGGCCTTTAGTGAACCTGCGAACGGAATCACGTTAAGGGCGATTGGGTGAGCCCAAGGTGAGTTGCTTAGGTCATTGCCAGCTGCAGCCAGTGCTGCTCGAACATCTTCAGTGTTGGTGCCTAGTGAGGCATCCTTGCCGACAACTGCAAGCTCAGAAGCTAGCTCATCGATTCCGGCTGCGCCCGCACCTGAAACTGCCTGATAGCTAGAAACAACAAGTTCTTTCAAAGTCCACTTGCGGTGAAGCGCACCCATGGCAGCCATCATGGTCAGGGTGGTGCAGTTTGGGTTTGAGATGATTCCGAGTGGGCGCTCTTTGGCCTTCTCTGGGTTGACCTCTGGAACAACCAAAGGAACCTGGTCGTTCATGCGGAACGCACCTGAGTTGTCGACGGCAACCGCGCCACGCTCTGCTGCGATTGGTGCCCACACCTCTGAAACCTCGTCTGGCACGTCGAACATCGCAATGTCGATGCCGTCGAATGCCTCTGGTGAAAGCGCAACCACGGTTAGCTCTTGGCCGTGAACGGTTATCTTTTTGCCTGCTGAGCGAGCGCTGGCAATCAAACGAATTTCGCCCCAAATGTTTTCACGGCTGTTGATGA
>CALDKR010000189.1 GCA_937898095.1 uncultured Rhodoluna sp. | reverse complement strand
GGAGTGCTCGCGGTTGTGGTTTTGATTTATCGCGCAGACGTCTTTGCCTTCTTCGGCAAGACCCCCGACATGACCGGCCGCAGCAAAATCTGGAAGCTGGTTCTCGGCCTAATTGCAGATCGTCCGATTCAGGGTTGGGGCTGGATTTCATACTGGATGCCTGGTGTGAAGCCGTTTGCCGGCCTAGTGGTCATCAACAACGTGCCTTATTACCAAGCCCACAACGCCTTTCTAGACATGTGGTTGCAGCTCGGGCTCATTGGACTGCTGCTGCTGATTGCCCTGGCTGTGCTGACCTTCGTCAAGTTGTGGCGCCTCGGCGTGCGTCACACGAACCCGCTTTATCTGTGGCCGATGCTCGTGTTCTTTGGCCTGCTCGCACAGAACCTAACCGAGAGCCGAATGCTGCTCGAAATTGGTTGGACGCTATTGGTCTTGCTAGCCGTGAAGGCGAATGACCCCGAAGACTTCTTAGAGACCCGAGGCAGAACGCCTAAAAGAGTTCGTTTGCTCGGTCTAGGTCTTCGGCGAAATCGATCTCAACAGCATAAAGATCGCTGATGTCGATGGCCTTGAAACGCAGGCCGTCTGAATCAATCGCGAGTTCGATGCCGCGCTCGAAATAATCTTGGTCATCAACCTCGTCGAGACGCTTGATTAGAGCAGCCTTGTCTTGACCGGCCACATAGTTGATGCCAACTGCCTCGCCGAGGCCACCAACAACCTGCTTTGAAAGTTCACTAATGAACCCGGTGTCATCAAGCGTGTATTTAACTTCTTCGTCGCTGACCTTTGATTGGTTTACGACCACGAAAGATTGGTTGGCATCCATTTGCTCGGTGACCCGCACCAAAACCTGTGGGTCAAACACTACGTCGCCGTTGAGCCACAGCACGCCGCCGTCGCCAGATGCGCGAAGAGCCTTTAGCAAACTCTTTGAGGTGTTGGTCTGGTCGAAGAACTCGTTGTAAACAAAAGTTGCCTCAGGAAAACGCTCGATGATTGCCTCGAGCTTGAAGCCGACCACAATCATCACGCGATAGCTCTCGCCGAAAGCGGTCTTTAGGTTATCGATTTGCTGCTTCATGATCGAACGACCATCG
>CALDKR010000188.1 GCA_937898095.1 uncultured Rhodoluna sp. | reverse complement strand
GATTCGCTGGGCCAGGCCCTCGACCGCCGCGGTCTTTCCAACTCCGGACTCGCCGATGAGCACCGGGTTGTTCTTGGTGCGGCGGCTCAACACCTGTGACACTCGACGAATTTCAGCGTCGCGACCAATCACCGGGTCGAGCTTTCCGCTCTTTGCAATCTCAGTCAGGTTTACGCCAAATTGCTCTAGCGCTGACTTTTGTTCGCCCTGTTGGGGCTGCATGTTTTGGTTGTTCATTTATATACCTCCAGCAAGGGGCTACCTTGCCCGCCAATGCACTACCCGCGCCAGACAACTAGCTGGGTGTGCCTCGACGGCCGCTGGCCTCTGGCCAGACTTTCAACGCCCTGTTCTCCGGCCGCAAACACTCGGGCTCCTGGCCGGTTCATCATTTCGTTGGCGAGTGCCTGCTCTAGGTCACGCACTCTTTTTTGCAATTCAGAATTCTGGTTTTCAAGTTCCAAAATTCTGCGGATGCCCTCCAGGCTCACTCCCTCAGCCGAAAGGCGAGAGATTTCGCGAAGTTGGGCGATGTTTCGCATTGTGTATCGGCGGGTTTGACCACCGGTTCGCTGCGGAACAACCAGACCGATTCGGTCATATTCACGAAGGGTTTGCGGGTGCATTGCAGACAGCTCAGCCGCAACGCCGATCGAAAAGATCGGTGAGTTTTCGTCTAGCTGTTCCATCTCTGCCCTCGCTTAAAGAAGCCCTGCTTTTAGCAGCAGCTCGGCTCTTGGGTCTTCGTCAGGAAGAAGGCTGCTGAATTCTTCGAGCGCCTTCTTTGCCTTGTCACTGATGTGGCTAGGCACGGCAATTTCAACGGTGGCCAGCAGGTCGCCCTCGCCCTTGGCGGTGACAACTCCGCGGCCCTTGACTCTGAGCACACGACCATTAGGTGTGCCCGGGGCAACCTTTAGCTTGACCGGGTCGCCGCCCAAGGTTGGCACCTGAATGGTGGCACCCAGGGTCGCCTCGGCAAATGTCACCGGCACGGTCACACGAATGTTGTTGCCATCGCGAGTGAAAACCGGATGCGGCTTGACCGTCACGGTGATGATCAAATCGCCAGCCGGCCCGCCGTTTGGTGAGAGCTGACCCTTGCCCGCGATCTTGATCTTTTGGCCGTCGTTGACGCCCGCCGGAATCTTGATCGAAGTTGGCTCAGCGCCGTTGCGAAGCTGAAGCTTAATGGTGGTGCCCTTAACACCATCGATGAAATCGATAGTGGTCGAGGTGGTCAGGTCTTGACCGCGCATCGGCCCGCGAGGGCCACCGAAGCCGCCTGCTCCGCCAAAAAGGTTAGAGAAAACGTCTTCGAATCCGCCGCCTTGAAAACCGCCCGGGCCACCAAAGCCACCGAAACCGCCTGGGCCTCCGGCGCCACCGGTGAATCTGGCGCCTCCGCCCATCGCACGAATCTGGTCATATTCGGCGCGCTGCGATTTGTCGCTCAGCACCGAATAGGCCTCGCTGATCTCTTTGAACTTTGCCTCAGCCTTGGCATCACCCGGATTAGTGTCTGGGTGATACTGACGCGAAAGCTTGCGATAGACCTTTTTTAGCTCAGCGTCAGAGACATCCTTGGCAACTCCAAGAACTTTATAAAAGTCCTTTTCGAACCAGTCTTGACTAGCCATCTTTGTCTTTCTTATTCAGCGGGAATGAACACTGCGACCATTGCTGGTCGAAGCAGTCGGTCACCGAGCATGTATCCCGGCTCGACCACATCAGCGATCACGTTCTCGGAAACTTCTGGATTGGGAGTCTGCACCAAAGCGTTGTGCAGCTCAGGGTCGAATTTTTCGCCCTTCGCGCCAAACTGCTTTAGACCAAACTTGTCGCCGGCGTTGCGCAGCTTTGAAACCACTGCAGCAAAAGGTGAGCCTTCGAGGTCACCATGCGCTTCGGCGCGGGCTAGGTCATCTAGCGCCGGCAAAAACGCACGCATCGCCTCGGCGATCGCGTTGTTGCGAGCAACGTCGCGGTCGCGCTCAACTCTCGCCTTGTAGTTGACGAATTCAGCCTGCAAACGCTGCAGATCGGAACGAAGCTCGGCAACTGCCGCATTCGATGCCGCATCTGCTTCAGAGGCGGGGGATGCTTCTTCAGCCAATAAGTCTGCGAATTCGGCATCGATGTCGCCAGTCAGCTCGGTCGGCGCATCTTCGCTTGATGCTGTAGACGCATCTTGCGAAGACGACGCCTGCGCGCCTGTCGACGAGTCAAACTCTGGAGAGTCGTCTCTCGCGGAATCGTCCTTCGCGAATTCGTCTGCCATTACTTTTTGTCCTCAGACTCTGGCTCTTCGTCAACAACTTCGGCGTCAACAACGTCTTCGCCTGAAGCCTCTGCTGCTGCCTCACCCTCGGCTGGCTGCGCTGCATAAATTGCCTCGCCCAGCTTTTGCTGTGAAGCGCTCAAGGTCTCAAACGCTGACTTGACTGCGCCAATGTCGTCTCCGGCGAGCGCGGTCTTTAGTGCATCAACATCGGCCTGAACCGAGGTCTTGATGTCTTCAGGCAGCTTCTCGTCGTTCTCTTTGATTAGCTTCTCGATCTGATAAACCAGGTTCTCGGCCTGGTTGCGAGTCTCGGCTTCTTCGCGACGCTTCTTGTCTTCAGCTGCGTGCTCTTCACCCTCGCGAACCATGCGCTCGATATCTTCTTTAGAAAGTGACGAACCGCCGGTGATGGTGACCGAAGCCTCTTTGCCGGTGCCCTTGTCTTTCGCAGAAACGTGCACGATGCCGTTTGCGTCGATGTCGAAGGTCACTTCAATCTGAGGAATGCCGCGTGGTGCTGGTGCGATTCCCGATAGGTCGAAGTTTCCGAGTGACTTGTTGTCACGAACGAACTCGCGCTCGCCCTGATAAACCTGGATCGATACCGATGGCTGGTTGTCATCGGCGGTGGTGAAGGTCTCTGAACGCTTGGTCGGAATCGCAGTGTTGCGCTCGATTAGCTTGGTCATGATTCCACCCTTGGTCTCGATGCCAAGTGAAAGCGGGGTCACGTCGATTAGCAAGACGTCTTTGCGCTCACCCTTTAGAACACCAGCCTGCAGCGATGCACCAACAGCAACGACCTCATCCGGGTTCACACCCTTGTTCGGCTCTTTGCCGCCAGTCAAGCTCTTGACCAATTCGGTCACTGCTGGCATGCGGGTTGAGCCACCGACAAGCACCACGTGAGCGATGTCGCCAACCTTGACGCCTGCCTCAGCAATAACGTCGTTGAATGGCTTCTTGGTGCGAGCCAATAGGTCTTCGGTCATCTGCTCAAACTGTGCGCGGGTCAGAGTCTCATCCAAGTTGGCTGGGCCGTTCTCGGTTAGTGACAAATAAGGCAGCTG
Organism: uncultured Rhodoluna sp.; assembly: GCA_937898095.1. Lineage (GTDB taxonomy): Bacteria > Actinomycetota > Actinomycetes > Actinomycetales > Microbacteriaceae > Rhodoluna. The sequence goes on along the minus strand of CALDKR010000188.1, from coordinate 3,382 downwards.
GATGTTGGCCGAGGTTGACTGTGAAAGCTCTTTCTTGGCCTGCTCTGCTGCTTCTTTCAAACGCTGAAGTGCGATCTTGTCGTTTGAAACATCGACACCGGTGGTCTCTTTGAACTTCTTGACTAGGTGGTCAACGATGCGCTGATCCCAGTCGTCGCCGCCGAGGCGGTTGTCGCCAGAGGTTGCACGAACCTGAATGGTTGAGAAGCCTTCGTCTTTGCCAACTTCAAGAAGTGAAACGTCGAAGGTTCCGCCACCAAGGTCGAAAACCAAAATCAGTTCGTCTTCTTTGCCCTTGTCTAGGCCATATGCCAGGGCAGCTGCGGTTGGCTCGTTGATGATGCGAAGCACGTTTAGGCCCGCGATCTCACCGGCATCCTTGGTTGCCTGACGCTCGGCGTCGTTGAAGTAGGCCGGAACGGTAATTACCGCGTCGGTCACTGGCTCGCCCAGGTAGGTCTCGGCGTCGCGCTTTAGCTTGGCCAGAATGCGGGCGCTGATCTCTTGCGGGGTGTATTTCTTGTCGTCGACCGCGAACTTCCAGTCGGTGCCCATGTGGCGCTTGACCGATGCGATGGTGCGGTCAACGTTGGTGACAGCCTGGCGCTTTGCGGTCTCGCCGACTAGAACTTCACCGTCTTTGGTGAACGCGACGATTGATGGAGTGGTGCGGAAACCTTCTGCGTTAGCGATAACGGTTGGCTCGCCACCCTCTAGAACGCTAACTGCGCTGTTGGTGGTACCTAGGTCAATACCTACTGCACGTGCCATTGTTTGTTTCTCCTCTTTTTTGGGCTTTTGGCCCGGTTGTTTACTGAGTTCAGCTCAAACCTGAGCCGATTTGACTCAAGTTTCACACGCAGAGTTTTCGTTGTCAAGCACTCTCAGCAAAATCTAAGTCTTGTTGACTCAAGTTCTAAAATCGCTAGCGAAATAGCGACAAGAACCCCGGCTCTTCTAACGAATATGTGAACAAAATGCCTTTAAGCGGTGAGCATCGCAAACACCTCGATAGTGTTTGCCTATGACCTCAGCTGACAGCAAAACTCAAAAGCGTCGAGTATGGGCTTGGGCCCTGTGGGACTGGGCAGAGCAGCCTTTTCCAACCATCTTTCAAACCTTCATTTTCGCCACCTACATCACCTCTTCATATTTCGGTGATCCAGACGAAAATGCTCAGAAGCTCTCAATCGCCGGTCTAATCGCCGGCCTGCTGGTCGCAGTGATCTCGCCGGTGTTCGGCCGACGCTCAGACGAGGCCGGCAAACGCAAATTCTGGCTGCTGGCCAACAGCCTGGGCCTCGTGGTCATCATGGCTGCCGCCTATTTTGTGGCCCCAACCCCCGAGTTTCTAATTTTCGGCTTGGTGCTCTATGCCCTCGGCTCAGTCATTCAAGAGTCGGCATTCATCAACTACTACGCCATGCTCAAGCAGGTTTCGACCCCAAGCAACATCGGCAAAATCTCTGGTTATGCCTGGGGCCTCGGCTATGCCGGCGGCATCTTGCTGCTCATGGTTTCACTCGTCGGCTTTGTGCTGCCCGATAACCCGTGGTTTGGCGTTTCAACCGACGGCGCCGAGAACATCCGCATTCTGTTCTTGTTCAGTGCAATCTGGATGGCCGTGTTCACAGTTCCGCTGATGCTGTTTGTGCCAGAGATCGAAGCAACCGGCGCAACCAAGGGCGAGAGCATCTGGGGTTCTTATGTGAAGCTCTGGTCACAGCTAAAGTCGCTGCGCGAGCAGGCACCGCAAACTCTCAAGTTCTTGATTTCGTCTGCCATCTATCGCGACGGCTTAGCCGGCGTTTTCACCTTCGGAGCGATTTTGGGCACCGTTGCCTTCGGGTTCTCTAAGACCGAGGTTATCTTCTTCGGCATCGCGGCAAATGTGGTTGCCGGAATCGGTGCGGCACTCGGTGGCGCACTTGATCAGCGCATCGGAACCAAAAACACCATCGTGGGCTCGCTGGTTGGTCTGCTAATCGCAGGTTCGGCGGTCTTCATTTTCGCCGGGGCCGGCCAGATTACATACTGGGTGGGCGGTTTGGCACTGTGCCTATTTGTTGGGCCGGCACAGGCATCGAGCCGCACTTTTGTGGCGCGCTTCACGCCAGCCGGTCGCGAGGGCGAGGTCTTCGGCCTCTATCAAACCACCGGTCGTGCCGCCAGCTTCTTGAGCCCGGGCGCCTGGTGGGTTGCCACCACGATTGCCGCCGGTTTCGGTGTCACCGCAACCGCGATCTATGGTGTGCTCGGTCTAATGGTGGTCTTGCTGGTCGGTCTATGGTTGCTGCTTCAGGTCAAACCTTCAGCCGGTGCAAGCTATTCGGCCAACTAGACAGTTTGGCCGGTTGCACAATTTTCAGGCCACTGGTGCAGATTGTTTCTACGAGCCGTAGAATAACCCCATGTCTAAAAAGAGCCGCCAGCAAGGCGAACTAGAGTCGCTGGTTCTAGATGCACTTTGGTCATCGAGCAGCCCCCTAACATCGCTGCAGATTCTCGAGTCAATTAGCCCCGATGGTGAGCTGGCCCAGACCACCATTTTGACCGTGCTCAGCCGCTTGGTCGACAAGGGCATCGTGTTGCGCGAGTCGGGCACAGGGCGCTCTCTGCTATTCAGCACAGCACAAACTCGTGAAGAATTTGCCGCCGAATCAATGCTTAAAGTTTTTTCGCTCTCTCAAAACCAGGCGCTCGCTCTAAGCCACTTTGCCAAAGGCCTTTCTGAAGAGCAGATCACAGCCCTAAAGCAAGCCCTCAAATAAGGGGCCATCTTGAGCGTGCTGCTGATTCCCCTGGCCTTTGAGTGGATTGCACTGATAACGCTTCTGGCACCGATCTTGCTAACCGGTCGATTTCGCTCTAGACCAAATCTTGGATTGATTATGTGGTTCAGTGCATTTTTGTCGGCTGGCCTGGCTGCGGTGATTCTGATTGCGGCGCTGGTCACATCGATTTTTTCAACCTGGATTTCCCTTCACGCAAACCCCAACGGAACCGAATTGTGGTGGCAGGCTCTGCTGGCTGGTTTTGGGCCGTGGCTGTTTTTGGCGCTTGCCGGAATAAGCCTGGCCTTGATGAACCTGCGGCTTTCGCCTCTGCTTGAGTCGGCCCGCGAGATTAGCCCATTGGCGCAACTTTCAAGCCAGCTCATTGAAGTGCATAAGGGTTTTGAGGTTCGACTGATCGAGTTGCCAATCGATCACGCATTCACCGATGGAAGAGCAATTTTTATCACCAGGCAGTTGTGGTTCGGCGCCTCTGAGGCGAGAAGGCAACAGATTTTGGCACACGAACTAATTCACATCAGAATGCGCCACCCTTTGATGTTGAGAATTGTGCAATTCATAGAGATTCTCACGCCAAGATTTGCTGC
>CALDKR010000187.1 GCA_937898095.1 uncultured Rhodoluna sp. | reverse complement strand
TTTTCAGTCATAGGTCCATTCAACAGGAAAAGGGGCCGGATTGCTCCTGCCCCTTGACCTCAGCCGGGGTTGCTCTACGATTCGTCGTTCAGCCAAGTTCTGAAATCTGGTGACCCAGCTGCGACCCAGCGATCCAGCTTCGGTGACCCTGAAGTCTTCCAAGCTGCCCACTGAGAGTCTGTAAGCGAGTTGGCGATATCCGAATCGGTGTCTCTGTTTCGAGTGCTCAAGATCGCGGCACTGTCCTCAACAGAAACGAGAAGATTTCCGCCGAGGCCCTCGATGATCGAAGTCGCAGTGATACGCAGAAAAGCGCCAAAGATTGCAAGGCCGATCAGCCCCGAACCGACGTAAGCCAATGAAACGCCATTAAGGATCGCGGCTGCGTCGAAGTCATAGCCCTGATGCGTAGCGATAACTATCAATCCGATGAGCGCGAGAATGGCACCCCACACGACCAAACCCGTAATTAGGTTGTGGAAGCGCGCGAGCGATTGATTTATTTTCATGATTCCCCCTAGAAGTGCCGCGCCCCCTGCGCGATCGACTTCAGTTTAGGGGCAGGACATCGGCGAGGTCGGCGCGCACGCCTGACGCGTGCACCTTGTGCGCGGCAAGCGCATCCGCCCATTGGGTTTTGCCGGTGGCGAGGTCAAACCAGGTTTCGGGTGCCATCTCGACGACGTTAGGGGGTGTGCCTCGGGTGTGGCGGGGGCCGGCGATGCACTGGGTTGCGCCGAGTGGCGGAACCCGCACCTCGACGCTGTTGCCCTGCGCGCGTTCGGCTAGTTCTTCGAGCAGGTAGCGCACGGCGGTGACGAACTGTGGGTCGGCGGTCGGGCCATCTGGGTAAGCAAGGCACGAGGCGACGGCTGCGCGGCCGGCCTCGGGATTCGTCTTGCGTCTTGGCACGAAACAAGCCTATTCAGCCAACAGCAGGGCGGTTGTCCACAGATTGCAGAGGGATGCGCCGCACGCGCTCCAGCTCGGCGAGACTCAAGTTGTCGGCGCCCTGTAATCCCCCAGCGGGGCGCCGACTCCAACCCTCTAGTCAGCAAGAAAAGCCTTTGATAAAATTTATCTAAGGAAAAATCTAAGCAGATTGGAGGTGAAAACAATGACAAAGAAATCTGCCCGAAGAGAGATGCCGAACACGATGTCGATTACGGAACTGAGCCAGAACGCATCCGGTGCCGTTGCGCGAGCTGTCGAACTCGGTGAGGACATCGAACCGGTGGTGCTGTTGCGGCACAACAAGCCGATCGCCGTGCTACTCGAGTATGAGGCCTACCAGCAACTACTGGCGGCATACATCGAGGTCGAGACCGAAGACGTGATTCGCATGTTCGAGCGCGATCGCGGAATCAAGCGCGAAGACCTGGCTGACTACATCGCGAACAAGGCGAATGAGCCGACCGTGCCCTGGGAACAGGTTCGCGCCGAATTAGGTCTGCCGCAGCTGAAGTATTACGGCGGTGAGGGCGTTGACGACGAGCCGACAGAGTGACTACGTTCTCGATTTAGAGGGCGAAGCCTTAGATGACATGCGTCGGCTCGACGCGACAATGCGCAGACGCGTTGTTCAGGTTCTAGATCGAATTCTGGTCAACCCGACGGCCGGCGCGAAGAGACTGAGCGGCTCTCTCGCCAATTGTTTTGAACACCACGTAGCCAATCAATATCGCATCGTGTACAAGATTCACGAACGGGTGGTCACGATTCAAGTAATAGCGATCGGAAAGCGCGAGAACCTTGAGGTTTATCGAGTCGCAACGGAGCGGGTGGCCAACCAGCCCGAAAACCGCGCGCCAGAGCCAAACTAGACTTGAACCCGTGAAAATCTTGGTCTTGGGGCAGGGCGCCC
>CALDKR010000186.1 GCA_937898095.1 uncultured Rhodoluna sp. | reverse complement strand
TAGGTCACCGGATCGATGCCGGTCGGAGCCACGAAAGCTCTCAGTTCCTTCTCACGAGGACTGAGAGCTTTTTTATTTCTCAGTCCCGTGAGAAACAAAAAGGTGAGTAGTCACCTTTTTGCCCACTAGAGGCGGATTTCTTTTTTTAAATCCCAACCTAGGATTTAGTGATGATCACCGCAGTTCTCGGTTTGCTCACGGCAGTCACATATGGTGCCGCTGACTTTTTTGCCGCTATGGCAACTCGAGGCATGCGCGTGCTGGCAGTCACCCTTGGTTCATCAATAGCAGGGCTCATCGCCCTAATAGCACTCTCGCCAATTTTTGGCACCGACTTCAGTTCTGCCGCCGTAGCCTGGGGTGTTCTTGGAGGCTTTTGTTCAGTCGGTGCATTAACCGCTCTCTATGCCTCGCTGGCAATCGGCCCAATCTCGATAATCTCGCCACTTGGCGCATTGGTTTCAGCGATTGTGCCGGCAGTTATCGGCGTGGTTTGGCTGGGTGAAAAATTCACCCCCACCGGATGGCTAGCTATCGGCATCGGACTAATTGCGGTTGTACTAATCGGAATCGTTCCAGATGCGACCGGCGCAAGGCCCAAGCTGAAGGGAATCGCTCTAGCGATTGTCGCAGGTGTCGGAATCGGACTAACCGTGACCTCGCTAGCGCAGTCTCCGCATGACTCAGGAATCGCGCCGGTTATCACGACTCGGTTCACGGCAGCAATGATTTTGCTACTGCTCAACCTGCCTTGGATTATCCAAGTGGCGCAAAAAAAGCACGCGCTGACCCTGGCCACAGAGGGTGCACCAAGACCGCGAAAACTGCTGGTGATTCTGATCGCGGCCGGCTTGCTCGATGCTGCAGCGAACATCCTCTTCACCCTTGCTAGTCGCAGCGGCTCACTCACCGTCGCAGGCGTTCTCACCGCTCTTTATCCGCTGGGCACGATTCTGCTAGCTCGACTAGTGCTCAAAGAGCGCATTACGCGCATACAAGGCATTGGCATTTTTATGGCCCTGGCTGCGTCGGTGCTGCTCGTTCTGGGTTAGCCTGATGCAATGACTAAAGCACGCAATCGCTGGATCGGCCTCGTCTTTATTTCGATGGCCATTTCGCTGGTAATCATCGACGGCACCATCGTCAACACGATTTTTCCGAAGGTTATTGAAGACCTAAACCTCAGCTCAAGCCAGGTGCAGTGGGTGCAAGAGGTTTATGTTTTGGTTTTCGCTTCGCTGCTTTTGATCTGGGGTGCAGTTGCCGACCAGTATGGACGCAAGCGCCTGTTGATTATCGGAATTATCGGCTTCACCGCAGCGTCGGTTTGGGCTGGTCTTGCGACCGATGCCAACTCAATGATTTTGGCCCGACTAATTCAGGGTATTGGCGGCGCGATGGTTTTGCCGACCACGCTCTCGCTAGTTAACGCTAACTTTCAGGGCAAAGAGCGCGGAATCGCCTTTGCAATCTGGGGTTCAACCATCGGTGGCATGGTTGCAGTTGGCCCAGTTCTTGGTGGCTGGCTGGCCACTGACTTCACCTGGCGCTTGGCTTTCGGAATCAACTTGCCGCTGGGCATCGCTATCATCATCGGCCTTTTGATTTTTGTTCCAGAATCAAAGTCGCCAGTTGCCGGCAAGGGCCTCGACATAGTCGGTGCCGCGCTTTCTGCAATCACTTTTGCAACCCTGGTGTTTGGTCTTATTGAAGGCCGAATCTATGGATGGTGGACTCCAAACCCAGACCAACCATTCACAATTGGCGACTTCACCTGGCCGACCGATGGCATTTCGGTGATTCCTGTTTCGCTAGCAATTTCAGTGCTTGGCGCGGTGGCTTTCGTGCTTTGGGATCGCTATCGCCAGTCGCAGGGCAAGAGTGTGATTCTTGATCTCAAGCTCTTTCACATCACTAGCTTCAGAAATGGTTCGATTGCTGCCGGCGTTATCTCGCTTGGCGAGTTCGGCATCTTGTTTGCGATTCCGCTTTGGCTGCAAAATGTCGAGGGGCTAACCCCGATTTCAAGCGGTCTAGTTTTGCTCTGGCTTGCAGGCGGCGCATTCTTGGCTTCAGGCATCGGCGGCGCATTAAGTGGCAAAATCGCGCCTGAACGCGCTATTCAAATCGGTGTTGCTCTTGAGACCATTGCGGTTATCGGCATCGCGATTGTTGCGAGCACAGATTCAGGCTGGCCAATTTTGGCACCATTCCTTCTTATGTATGGTCTCGGCATCGGCCTCGCCACCGCACAGCTGACCGGTGTGATCATGGTTGATGTGCCGGCTGAAAACATCGGACAGGCTTCGGGTTCGCAGAGCACCGTTCGTCAAATCGGTTCTGCTCTAGGCATCGCGGTGCTGGGCACCGTGCTGTTCACCGCAACTCAGACCTCGCTCGAGTCACGTTTGGCTGACCTGAATGTTCCTACCGCGCAAAGCTCGCAGGTGGTCAAGGTTGTCGTCGACTCTGCCGGAGCAGCGATTCCGTTCTTAGAAGACCAGCTAGTCGAACAGCAGGTTCCTGAAAAGTCTGCGCACGATGTGGTTATCGCATCGGGTGAGGCATTCACCGATGGCGCTCGCGCGGCTGCAACCGCGGCCGGGCTCTTCTTGGTTTTGGGCTTCGCATCGACCTTTAGTCTGGGTTCGCGCAAAAAGCGCCAATAGAAGTCGTTAATCATTGACCGCATGTAGCTTTGTGCGCTGCGGGCTCTTGATTGAAAGTTACTCACTGCTAACTGCGAAATCAGTCGATTTTTCAAGAGAAGAACAACACTCTAGTCATCATTTCGCTAGCGATTTTGCGGTAAAAAATCTAACCCCCGCAGCAGGAGTAATGTAACTCCTCGTGAATGAAACCCTGAAGCCAAAAAGGCTTTTTCTAGGCAAGAAACTCGCCAGCTCAAAGCTGGAAGGTCAACTTCTTCCGAAGGCAATTGCTCTTCCGATTTTCTCAAGCGACCCACTTTCATCGGTGGCCTATGGCCCGCAAGAACTTTTGATGATCTTGACCCTGGGTGGCATTTCATTTCTCAACTTTGCGCCCGGCATCGCAGCCATTGTTGTGCTGTTGCTGGCAGTCATTATCCTCAGCTATCGCCGCGTAATCGCGGCCTACCCATCGGGCGGTGGCGACTATGAAGTCGCCATGAAGAATCTGGGCAAAAAACCCGCACTAGTTGTTGCCTCGGCACTTTTGCTCGACTATGTAATGACCGTTGCGGTTTCAATTGCCGCCGGCACCGACAACATAATTTCTGCCTTTCCGGCGCTTGACCCATTCCGAGTCGAAATTGCCGTTGGTTTCATCTTGGTTCTGACCGCAGTTAACCTTCGTGGTGTTCGCGAGTCTGGCGTTGCCTTCGCGATTCCGACATACCTGTTTATTGCAACCGTCATGCTGATGATTGGCTCGGGCCTTTATCAATTGGCCACCGGTCACGCCTTGGCTGCACCGAGCTCAAACTATGAAGTTGTGGTTCACGATTCGATTGTCGGCACCTCGCAGGCAGCGCTTGTGCTTTTGTTGCTTCGAGCTTTCGCATCGGGCTCGGCAGCACTAACCGGTGTTGAGGCAATCGCGAACGGAGTGCCAGCTTTTCGTGCGCCAAAAATTAAAAATGCCCAGACCACTTTGGTCTTAATGGGTCTAACTGCAGTCACCATGTTCACCGGCATCATCGTTTTGGCCCTGGCGTCAAATGTGCACTATGCAGAGTTTCCTTGCGAGCAGCTTCCGGGCTGGGCCGAGTGTGACACTGCACCGCAGATGTCGTTGATTGCTCAAGTCGGAAGCGCTGTGTTCGGTGCCGGTTCGCCACTCTTCTTTGTGCTGCAGGTAGCGACCGCCGCGATTTTGCTTTTGGCTGCGAACACTGCCTTCAACGGATTTCCGTTGTTAGCTTCGGTTTTGGCGAAGGATAAGTTTGCCCCGAAAGCGCTTTTGACTCGTGGCGACCGTTTGGTTTATTCAAACGGAATGCTTTCTCTAATGCTGGCCGCCTTGACACTCATCCTGGTTTTTCAGGCTTCGGTCACGGCGCTGATTCAGCTATACGTGCTCGGTGTTTTCACGTCATTCACTATCGGTCAGCTCGGCATGCTTCGCCACTGGGGCAAGATGCTCAAGCCAAAAAAGAATCAGACCAGCGAGCAATATCAAGCCCTTCGTCGCGAGGCAACCTCGGGCATCTTGATCAACGGTGTCGGTGCCGTCATGACCGGGTCGGTTTTGGTCATCGTCACCATCACCAAATTCACTCACGGCGCCTGGCTGGTTTTCATCATCATGCCGGTGCTCTATGCAGTGATGTTTTATACCCATCGCTACTATCACCAGGTTTCAAATGAAATCAAAATGGATGGCGAGACCAAGTTTGGCTCAAAGGGCGATTATGCAATCGTCTTGATGGACAAACTGAATAAGCCACAGTTGAAGGCACTTGACTATGCCCTCTCGAGCCGTCACACAAAGCTTGAGGCCGTTCACGTTGCAATTGATCCGACTGAAGCAAAAAAGTTTGCGCAGCAGTGGAAGAAGTATGAAAAAGAACTCGACTTGCCGCTTCGAATCATTGACTCGCCATATCGCGAATTCACCGAACCACTGATTGCCTTCTTGCATGAGCACCGCGCGGCCAACGGCAGTGAGCGCATCTCGGTCTATCTGCCAAAGCTAGTTGTTGGTCACTGGTGGGAGCACATCTTCCACAACCACCGCGCGAGCCGCCTTCGCAAAGAACTTATGTATCTGCGCGGCGTAATGGTGACCCTTGTTCCTTGGCGTCTTGAGTCAGCTGAATACAAAGACATCTTCTCGCGCCGCCCACTGCCGGGTGACGCTCGTCGCGGCTTGGTTCGCCCAGCGCCGAGAAAGCACCGCGGCAGCTCTAATGAGGTCGCGCGCGTGCGCGCCAAGCGAATCGACGAAGACTAGGCCTGCGCTAGTCGACCCGAATCTCGAGCCAGAACCTGCGAAACTAACTGCATGAAGCCGACGCTAAAAACCACAACACTGGTGTTTGCCGGTGGCGCTTTAGGCACCTGGGGTCGTTGGCTAATCGGCGAGGGCACTGCCTGGTTTGTCGCCAGCTCGGCGCCGAGCGGTTATTCAGTGTGGTTCGACCCGACTTTCTTGATGCTCGCCATTGTCAACATTTTGGGCTCGGCCGCCCTCGGTTTTGTTAACGCCCACAAGAATTTTCAAACTGATGAAAAGCGTGCGTTCTGGGCCGTTGGTTTCTGCGGTGGATTCACCACAATGAGCACCTTGGCCGTTTGGAACCTGGCCACCTTTAGCCTCATCTCGGTCGGTCTGGTTTTCGCGATGTTCGCAGCCGGAATCGTGGCATACGGAGCGGTGAATAAATGGAGCCGTTAGCAGTTGCGGTTTTGATGACGATTGCCGGTGGCTTAGGTGCGGTTATTCGGTTTGTTTTGGCGCAGTGGAGCGGCAAATTGCCGTGGGGAATTCTGGCTGCGAATGTTCTCGGTTCGTTTATTCTCGGTGCATATTTTTTGAATAACGATGCTCAGCTGTGGCTCATCGTTTCGGCACTTGCCGGTGGCATTTCGACCTTTAGTTCGGTGTCGGCGCAAACCTGGCAATTCATCAGCCTCAAGCTTCGAGTGCAGGCGATTTTGAACCTTTTGCTCAACTTTGTCGCGCCATACTTGGCCTGCATGGCCGGTGCGACACTCGACCTGCTGATAAGATAACGGCAGGTTTTTGGTTGCATTTGGTGCAACCGGCATTCGTATCCCTCAATTTTTGAGGCCAAGTTTTGGTTAGGGGGCTCGCCATGGGGCGTGGCCGTCAAAAAGCAAAGCACACCAAGGTTGCTCGCGAGCTGAAATATTTCAGCCCGAACACTGATTTGTCTGCGCTCGAAAAAGAGATCGGCCATGTTGCGCCGGCAGCCTCGAGCAACTTCGACGATGAGCCTGAATACGAAGACAAGTGGGCCGATCTATACGATGACGAAGCGAGCGACGAGGATGACGACGAAAAAACCGCTTAGCGGTTTGACACAAACACCTGTGCGTCGCGGTCGACAACCTTGATGCGCTCGCGCCCCTCGGTCTCGCCAAGCATGCGCTCGTGGGCGTCTAGCTTTAGCCAGCCGGCCCAAGTGGTGAATTCAACTCCGCGAGCGGTCAGCTCGGCGAGCAGCTCAGGTGTTCCGGCGGTTGGGTCAACCAATGAATCAACATCAGCAACCAAATTGGTAATGGTCTCAAGTGCATCGCTCTTGGTGTGTCCAATTAGACCGATTGGGCCGCGTTTGATCCATCCGGTGGCATAAAGCCCAGGCACCTGAACGCCAGATTCATCGACAACTCGACCGCCGTCATTGCTGATCACGCCGTGCTTTGTATCGAACGGAACCTCGGGCAGCTCGCTGCCGAAATAACCAATCGCGCGATAAACCGCCTGAAGCGGATATTCAACAAATTCGCCAGTGCCTTCAACTGCACCCTCGGTTCCGACTGGGCGAGTGCGCTCGAACTTCATGCCGACAACCTTGCCGTCATCACCGAGAATTTCAACCGGGTTGTGCCAAAAGTGCAGGTGCAGGCGGCGGCTTGCGCCGGTGAGCTCGCGCTCACGCCATGAGTTCAAAACTCGAGCCATAACCTTTTGCTGATTGGTCACACCCTCGGCATCTTCGTCGAACCAGTCGCCACCATTCACGCCGGCAAAATCTTCTTCATAAACAACTAGGTCAACATCTTCAACTTCGCCAAGCTCACGAAGCTCAATCGGGGTGAACTTGATTTGCCCAGGGCCGCGGCGACCAAAAACGTGAACATCGGTCACCGGTGAGGCCTTTAGACCCTCATAAACATTGGCCGGAATATCAGTGCTTAACATGTCGTCGGCATGCTTGGCCAAAACGCGAGCCACATCTAGTGCCACGTTTCCGTTGCCCAACACCGCAACTTGCTCAGCCTCGAGCGGCCAAGTGCGCGGATAATCTGGGTGGCCGTCATACCAGCTGACAAAATCGGCTGCGCCGTAAGAACTATCGAGATCGATGCCTGGAATGTTTAGCGCGGCGTCTTTGATAGCGCCGGTGGCAAAAATCACCGCGTGATAGTGGCGCTTGATGTCATCGAGTTTTAGATCGCGGCCAAAGGTCACGTTGCCATAAAAATTGATGGTGCCCTCGTTGAGCATTTCGTGCAGCGAATTAACAATGCCCTTGATGCGCGGGTGGTCAGGCGCCACGCCATATCGAATCAAACCGTATGGCGCCGGAAGGCTGTCAAACAGATCGATCGAAACATCTGGATATTGATTGTGCAGAATGTTGCCGGCATAGATTCCGGCTGGGCCCGCGCCAACAATGGCGACTCGAAGATTTTTAGACATCTTGTCTAAGTTACCTCACGTTAGTTATTGACTGTCGGCGGTTGCGGCGACCTCTGGTTCAACCGCACCGGCGTCTTTTTTGTTCTCGCGAATCAAGAAAACCAGCACGATTGTCGCTAGCCACATAATTGCCCCGAGGATAAACGCCTGCTGAGTGCCTGCGACAACACCGATTGGTGAATTAGCGCCACCATTTGCCGCACTTGAGACTGTGAACGCAGTGATGAAAATCGCGGTTCCGGCTGCGCCGCCAACCTGCTGCAGCGAACCAACGGTCGCGCTCGCGTGTGAATAAAGCTGAGGTGCCACGGCACCCATGGTCATCGAGAAGACCGGCGTGAAAAAGAATCCGATTGCAACCATAAACAACAGATATGCAAACACCAGCTGCCAGAAGTTTGTCGATTCGTTGAACGTCGTCATGTACCAAAGCAGACCAGCCACCACAAATGCCACTGGAATCAGCAATTTGCGGGCGCCGAATTTGTCATACATAGCGCCCGTGATTGGGCTTAGCAAGCCCATTGCCAAACCGCCCGGCAGCAAGATGAAACCGGTTTGCATTGCGGTGAGGCCAAGGCCGTCTTGAATGTAGATCGGCAACAAAATCATGAAACCGAACATCACGAGCATCGAGGTAAGCATCAGCGCGATTCCAACTCTGAAGTTGCCGGCCTTGAAAGTGCCTAGGTTCAGCAAGGCACGATCTTGCTTGGCGAGTGCGATTTGGCGCAGCACAAACAGCGCCATAACCACTGCGCCGACAGCAACCGGAACCCAAGGTGAAACTGCAACCTCGCCCCGAGCAGCCTCGCCGAACGAGCTGAGGCCATAAACCAGACCACCGAAAGCAACCACTGAGAGCAGCACTGAGAGCAGGTCGATTGAGGCCTTGTTTGGAGTGTGCGAGGCACGCAGGCGAAGTGCGCCAATGGTCGAGGTGATAACTCCGATCGGAAGAACGAACCAAAACAGCCAGCGCCAATCAAATGAGTTCAAAATCACACCCGAAACCGCTGGGCCAAGTGCCGGGGCAACCGACATCACGATGCCGATGTTTCCCATGATCTTGCCGCGAGATTCTTCGGGCACTAGATCCATGATTGTGGTCATCAAAAGTGGAAACATCACCGCAGCGCCGCTGGCCTGAACGATTCGGCCGAGCAGCAGCATTTCGAAGTTTGGTGAGAGTGCGCCCAAAAGTGTGCCGAGCACGAAAGCTGACATCGCGGCGATATAAAGTGCACGAGTTGAGAATCGCTGCTGCAGATAGCCGGTGACCGGAATCACAATTGCCATGGTCAACATGTATGCGGTGTTTAGCCACTGCCCAACCGATGCGGTGATGTTCAGGTCTTGCATGATCGCCGGCAAAGCCACGCCCAGCAGGGTTTCGTTCAAGAAGCAGACGAACGCGCTGATAAGCAAGATTGAGATAATCAAAACGCTCTCGGGCGCGAGTTTGTTGGTTTTAGTCATGTGGTTTGAATCCTGATAAGCCGACGGGCAACCCACCTAAGTTACCTCAGGCGGGCGTTAATTGGCAGTGCTCTATTTGAAGTTGCCGACTAGGCGCACTGCGCCACCATCAACGCCCTTGGCACCTTGAACATAACCGCTGAGGTCGGTCGGCTTTGGTGCGATCTCACCTAGCTTCCAGGTGTGAATTGAGGCAGCCTGAAGCTGGTGGGCAATCTCGGCTGCAGCCGAAGCCTCGACAACAATTGCAAAACCTAGGCCTAGGTTCCAGGTGCCCTCGAGGTCGCTGAGTTGATAGCCACCCCACTCAGCCAAAATCTTGAAGCAATCGAGCGGTGCCCAGCTTGACCGGTCAACATCTAGCGCCACGTTAGTTGGCAAAACGCGAGCCAGGTTGGCGGCGATTCCGCCACCGGTGATATGCGACATAGCGCGCACCGATGAACCGAGTGGGCTCTCAAGCAGGCCATTTAACACACCGGTATACAGGCGGGTCGGGGTCAGCAGAGCCTCGCCCAAAGAGACTGAACCAAACTCGGCAACAGTCTGCTTGTAGTCAAGTTTGCGGTCGGCAACGATCTTGCGAACTAGCGAGTATCCGTTGCTGTGAAAACCAGATGCCTCGAGGCCGAGCACGACATCGCCGACCTGAACTCGGTCTGCGGTGAGCAATTTGCTGGCTTCGACAACACCGGTTGCGGCGCCTGCAACGTCATAGTCGTCAGCACCCAAAAGACCTGGGTGCTCGGCGGTCTCGCCGCCGACTAGGGCAACGTCAACCGAGGCACAAGCCTCGGCAATGCCGCGAACGATGTCGGCAATGCGATGTGGAACAACCTTGCCGCAGGCGATGTAGTCAGTCATGAAAAGTGATTTGGCGCCGACCACGACGATGTCGTCGACGACCATGCCGACGAGGTCTTGGCCGATGGTGTCGTGCTTGTCGATCGCCTGAGCAATTGCAACTTTGGTGCCCACGCCGTCAGTCGAGGTTGCCAGCAGCGGGCGGTCATACTGCTTCAAAAATGAGACGTCCATCATGCCGGCAAAACCGCCAAGGCCACCGACCACAAGGTCGTTGTGAGTTGCGCCAACAGCGCGCTTCATTAGCTCAACGGCGAGGTCGCCGGCTTCGGTGTCAACACCGCTGGCCGCATAGGCGTTAGTCATTCAGGGTCTCCTGCTGGGCGCGAATTAGCGCGTCGGTCTCGCTGTCGGGGCCTGGGTTGCAGGCCGCTGGGTCGGCACCGGCCGAGCCACGCTCAAGCAGGTTTTTGCCCAAGCGCTCAGCGGTTGGCAATTCAATTGGATAGTTGCCGGTGAAACAAGCGGTGCAAAGCTCGCGCTCGGGCTGGCCGGTCGAAGCAATCATTCCGTCTTTGGTCAAATAGCCGAGCGAGTCAGCGCCAATTGAAGCTCGCACGTCATCGACGCCGAGGCCGGTCGCAATCAACTCGGCGCGGGTTGCAAAGTCGATGCCATAGAAACATGGCCAAGTAATAGGTGGCGAAGAAATTCGCACGTGAATTTCGGCAGCACCGGCTTCGCGAAGCATTTGCACGAGCGCACGTTGGGTGTTGCCGCGAACAATCGAGTCGTCGATAACAACAATGCGCTTGCCGCGAATAACCTCTTTGAGCGGGTTGAGCTTGAGTCGAATTCCGCGCTGACGAATTGTTTGAGAAGGCTGAATAAAGGTTCGGCCGACATAAGCGTTTTTCACTAGACCGTGACCAAACGGGATGCCCGATTCTTGCGAATAACCAATTGCAGCTGGGGTGCCAGATTCTGGGGTCGGAATAACGAGGTCGGCCTCAACCGGATATTCACGAGCTAGCGTGCGACCCATTTCAACTCGAGCGTCATAGACCACCTTGCCGTTAATGCTGGTATCTGGGCGAGCTAGATAGACGTATTCAAAAACACAGCCGGCACGCTTGGTCTCAGCAAAGCGAGTTGAACGCAATCCATTTTCGTCAATCGCGATTAGCTCGCCAGGTTCGATTTCACGAACGAAGCTTGCGCCGACAATGTCTAGGGCCGCGGTCTCAGAGGCAACCACCCAGCCGCGCTCGAGGCGACCGAGCACCAACGGGCGCACGCCCTGTGGGTCGCGGGCCGCATAGAGGGTGGTTTCATCCATGAAAACGAGACAGAATGCACCCTTGACTTTTGGCAGCAACTCTAGGGCGGTTGCCTCAAGAGTGTGGTCAAGGTCGCCAGCCATTAGGGCAGTTAGAACCGCAGTATCAGTGGTGTTGCCGCCGGTGATTTCGTTTGACGTTTGGTCAGGGTAGCGCTGAGCCAAAAGGTCGAGAAGGTCGGCGGTGTTAGTCAGATTGCCGTTGTGAGCCAGGGCAACAGTGCCGGCGCTGGTGCGACCAAGAGTTGGCTGTGCGTTTCGCCAATGCGATGCACCGGTTGTCGAATATCGGTTGTGACCCACAGCAATGTGACCGACCAGGCTCTCGAGTGCTGATTCAGAGAAAACCTGCGAGACAAGGCCCATGTCTTTATAGACCAGGATTTTCTTGCCGTTAGAAGTCGCTATTCCGGCCGACTCTTGGCCGCGGTGCTGAAGTGAATAGAGGCCAAAGAATGCCAGCTTGGCTACTTCTTCGCCGGGTGCCCAAACGCCGAAAACACCGCACTGATCTTTGGGTGCTTTTTCGTCTTCATCACTAACCGCAAGGTCGTGATTTAGAAGTCCGTCGCCACGAAGCAAATTCGTCCCCTTTTTGTGGGTGGATGGTGGGCTTTACTCCACAAGTTTAGTGGCATCGACCTGCTTTGCCCGAGCTGCAAAAATGCGGTCGAGAATCATGGCAAGTGTGATGCCGACTGCTGCCCCGGCTGCGCCAATGTAGGCGACTAGATAAGTGATGATTGGTCGTGCTGTGCGCTGCTCCTCAGGAATCCCCAGGCTAATAAGCAGAGCGATGATGATTCCGATAACCCCGCCAGCAATCAAGAAGGTTAGATATTTCGGCGAGCGCCTGATTGAAACCTGCTCGGTGGTCAAAATGGGGCGGTCGGTCTCTCGGTTGTTCTCAGCCATGTGTCTATTGAACCTTAAAAATGACCGATAGCTTTCCGGCAATTGTTCGCGCTAAATAAGCGGTAAAACTTCAGATAGATCTGCTCTTGTTCCTGAGGCTGAAACCAGGTGCTGATCTAAGGCCTCGCCCCAATCGATTCGGCCGGTGGCCAAGCGAATCCAGGTTTCAGGTGACATCTCAACCACGTTTGGCGGAGTGCCTCGAGTGTGCCTCGGGCCTTCAATGCACTGGGTTGCACCAAAGGGCGGAACGCGAACTTCAACCGAGTTGCCCGGGGCTTGCTCGGCCAGCTCTTCAAGCAGAAATCGCACTGCGGTTGCCTGCGCAGCGTGATCACCTTCTTGAAATTTGATCAACGCGTCTTTGCCGTCTTCGGGTTTGGTTTTGCGTCTTGCCACAAAAACAGCCTAGTTATCCCAAGATTTTTAATTAGTCTTATTTTTAGTTATTTATTTACCTATTTTTAGAAAGGAGGGAAAGGATGAAAATCGACATGTCAAATCTCATTTCGGTTTCAGATGTAAGCAAAAACACATCGGCAACAATTGCCAAGGCAGCCGCAGGCATTACGCAAATTGTGCTGAATCACAACAAGCCAGTTGCAGCGATTATCGACATACGCCTTCTAGAACAAATCGAAGATTTTTTGTATGAACAAGAAGTCTTGAGAATTGCCGAAGAGCGCATGCACAATTCGCGCGAAAATGGCGTATCGCTTGATGAACTTCGCGCCGAGTTTGGCCTAAGCGATGGCAAATAGGATGCCAGAAATTAAACTTTTGCAGCAGGCTCGCGATGACTTTGCGAACCTTGACCAATCTCAGCGAGAGCCAATAAATAAGGCTCTTGAGAAACTCAAAACTAGTCCCGAAAAGCGCGGTGAATCACTTTCCGGCAATTTAAGCGGATGGCGAAAGCTGGTTGTCGGCAAGCGATCCATTCGGATCATTTTTCAATATGACCCACAAACCGACGTTGTTTGGATTTCAACCATCGGAGCCCGGCGCGATGGTGAGGTTTATAGAATCGCCGCGTCAAGAATCGACAACCCCGGTGAAAGCTAAACTTGGCACGTGAAGATTCTGATTTTGGGCGGCGGCGCACGCGAGCACGCAATTGTTAAGGCACTAATTCGCACTGGCACCCCAGCGGCCGATATCAAAGTTGCACCTGGCAACGCCGGAATCTCGCTCGAAGTTCACTGCGAGTCAGACCTCAACCCAAACGACCCACTAGCGGTTGCTGAATATGCACTTCAGCACGCAATTGAACTTGCGATTATTGGGCCAGAGGCACCTCTGGTCGCCGGCGTTAGTGACGCACTTCGCGATCAGGGAATCGCAGTTTTTGGCCCGAGCCAAAAAGCAGCCGCACTTGAGGGTTCAAAATCTTTCGCCAAAGAGGTCATGGCTGCGGCCGGTGTGCCAACCGGCATGGCCCGCGAGTGCAGCACTCTTGCTGAGGTCGAAGACGCCATGGATGACTTCGGTGCACCATACGTGATCAAAGCCGATGGGCTTGCCGCCGGCAAGGGAGTTATCGTCACCGAAGACCGCGCTGCAGCACTTGAACACGCAGCGAAATTCATCGACATGGGAATCTTGGTTGAAGAGTTTCTTGACGGCCAAGAAGTCAGCCTGTTCTTTTTGAGCGACGGCAAAAATGTTTTGCCACTAACCCCGGCGCAAGATTTCAAACGCGCACACGACAATGATGCTGGCCCAAACACGGGCGGCATGGGTGCCTATAGTCCGCTACCTTGGCTGCCAGCCGGCTTCATCGACGAGGTTGCTCGAGATGTAGCACTGCCAACCATCCAAGAGCTCGACCGCCTGGGGGCTCCGTTCATCGGTCTTCTCTACTGCGGACTCATTGTTACCGAGCGCGGAATGCGAGTTATTGAATTCAACGCTCGCTTTGGTGACCCAGAGACCCAGGTGGTTTTGCGTCGCCTAACCAGCCCGTTGAGCACACTTCTTTATAAGGCCGCGACCGGCCACCTTGAGACCGCACCAGACCCTCA
>CALDKR010000185.1 GCA_937898095.1 uncultured Rhodoluna sp. | reverse complement strand
ATGGCAGTTTCGATTGAGATAGAACACCGAAGAGCTGCAAAGTTGCACCAATTGGTCAAGCGCAACTGGGCTGAAGTGCTCGACTCTCTAAACTCGGCAGCGAGTGCCGGCCTTAACCCTTCCGAGGCGATAGCAGACCTTGCTGAGGTTGGCCCAATCGAGCTCAGGTCAAAATTTGTTGAGGCCACCCACGCGCTTGATGCAGGAGAATCGCTGGCAACTGTGCTTTCTGGCCTTAAAGCACAGCTTGAAGACGCTCACGCTGATCGAACCCTCGAGTTGATTTACTTGACTCAGCAGCTGGGCGGTCGCGGCTATCAAGAGGCAATTCAAAGTTTTAGCTCTCAAATTCGTGAGCAACATGCTTTAGATGGCGAATTAGCCGCTAAACAGGGCTGGATCAAAGGCACTGCAAAGTTGGCTGTTGCCTCGCCCTGGATAATCGTGCTTTTGCTATCTGCTCGCCCAGAAAATGCTTCTATCTATAACTCAACCGGCGGCATTTTGATTTTGGCGGCAGGCCTGGCTGTTTGCCTCGTTGCCTATCGATTGATTCATGCATTCGGCCGATCAAATTCATGGCCAAGGGTTTTCACGCTATGAACGCGCTAATTTTCGGAGCACTGATTGGGGTTGCGATGCTCAAGCTCGGCGCGGCAATAGTGCCCAATCGCAGGCAGCAGCTTCAGCTTCGACTGTCGAACTTTGTTCCTGGTTTTCGAAGTGGACGCTCGGCTAAGCGATTGGATTTAGTTGCCTATGCGCTATCAACCTGGCATCAATTCAAATCAAAACTGGAAGAAAGTTCTATTTCAAAATCGCGCAAAGAGCTGATTCTTCAGCAGCTGCCTGACTTTTTAGAACTTATCGCTGTCGCGGCCAGTGCCGGAGAGTCTTTTTATTCTGCACTTCGAATAACCAACTCCAGGGCAATCGGAGTTTTAGCCGATGAGTTCGAACGCGTTTTGGCAGCTATCGAAATGGGCTCGTCGATCGAATCAGAGCTCGAGGAGCTTTCGGGTCGAATTCGACTTCGGCAGGTTGAGGAGTTTGCCAACAAAGTAATTTTGGCCCAACGCCGCGGAACCCCGGTTGCAAAGTTGATGCGAGACCAGGCCTCAAGCATCAGGGCTGAAATCAAGAACCAGTTGTTAGCAAAGGCCGGCCAAAACGAAACAAAGATGCTTATTCCACTGGTGTTTATGATCCTTCCGGTCACCGTGCTATTCGCCATTTATCCGAGCTTGCAGCTTTTGAATTTTGACTATGCCTGATTTGCCAAACGCAATCGAACCCAAGGGGCAAGAGCAAAATTTTGCAAAAACCAACCAACACTAGAAAGAAGAAAATGAAAAGGCAAAATGCAATCGAACCGCGAGCTATCAAGGCAAAATCTCGGCTTCTAGACGAAACTGGCGATGTTCCGGGGTGGGTTCTAATAACACTCATGACTGCCGGTCTCGTAGTTCTCATGTGGACAGCCGCAGGGCCGGCGCTAAAGGGAATTTTTGACCAGGCAATGACAAAAGTTGTCGCTTTTTAGGTCACAGCGCGGTTCGGCGCCAGTTCAATTTGTGCTGATGCTTCTGCCAACTCTGGCTTTGCCCTGGCTCACTTGGAATTTGGCCATCGCTGGCTATCTAAAACTGACACTAACTGACGCTGCAATTGAAGGCTCGCGCTATGCGGCACTGGCCGATCAGTCTCTAGCTAGTGGGCAGGCTAGGGCGCGAAGGCTCATAGATTTGGCAACCCACGGTCTCGCCGAGGTGAACGTTGTTGGGTCACGAACTCAAAGCCGCTCAGGGCAGCAATTTGTTGAAATTCAAATCGAGTCAATCGCCCCTATAAGAGTTAGAAGCGCGGCAAGGGCCATGGTTGAAAACTAGTCGAATTCCAGTGCGAACCGAACGAAACGCGAATGAGAAAAATCGAACATTGAATGTGACTCAATTTATTGAAGAGACGGGTTCTGCAATCCTCGAATTCTTAATTTTTGGATTAGCGGTGAACTTGGCATTGCTGACTTTTTCTGTAGATATTGTTCAGGTTCAAAAGCATCAGCTTGCCGCAGACTCGATTGCTCGGCATGCATCACGCGATTTTTCACTGAATTTGAGTGAGATTTCTGCTCAGCAAGTCGCCAGCGAGGTGGCAACAGGGTTTAACTTGCAACCAAATCAGTGGCAGATAGCCGCCGAGTGTGAACCTGCTGACTGCATGGCCGCTGACGCGCTAGTGAAAATTCAGGTGTTGGTCGAAAACTCAAGGGCCACTGCGCAAATGCCGGTGCTTTCAGATTCAGCGGTCAATGAATAGCGGCGGCAGAGTGAGCGCCTTGAAATTATGAGTCGCTTAAAGCATGAAGCCGGATCCATGGCACCGCTAATGGTTGGCCTGGCTGCAATTTCGCTTTCCGTTATTTTGATCATCTCTGAGCTCGGCTCTGCATTTGTGTTTCAGCGACGACTTGTCTCGGTTGCCGAGGCAAAAGCGCTGAGCGCAATCATCGATGGCCCTGCAATCGTTAGCGAGGTGCAGCTTGCCACCGAAAGCATTTCTAGTCCAGACGGTCAAACTGTCGAGGTTAGAGTTTGCGCAACGTGGCAACCGCCGTTTCGATTCGGCAAGCTCTTAGAGTTCGCAAATCGAAATCAGTTGATTTGCGCTTCGGGGTTGAGCCGCCTCGGCAAATGACGCCACATAATGCCTGCTCCGACGAAACCAAGAACACCAAAAAAACTAAAGCCGATCGCCAGCGAAGTCGCAGACGCAATTAGCGCCAAGAGTTGAGGTGCAAGGGCTGAGCCTGAATCAATCAGCAACCTGAATGACGCTAAATATTGATTGCGATATTGAGGGGGAGCAGCATCGGCCGCAATCACCATGATTAGGCCGCTGCCCACACCGTTGGCCAGCGACATAAGCAGTGCCAAAGTTAGAAAGAGTGACGCATCGGTTGCCAGGCCAAACATCAAATGCGTTGCGCCCATGCCAAGAAGTGTCGGTATAGCGACCCAGCGGCGACCCCAGCGGTCGGTTATCTGGCCCGAGGTGTAGAACAGCGCGAAATCTAGAGCGCTGGCCAAACCGATGTAGAGCGCAGTTTCAGCAGGGGATAGCCCGATGTGCAAAGCCCAAAGCGGAAGCCCAATTGTTCTGGTGGCACGCAAAACCGCCAAAATCATCGCACCAATACCAAGTGTCGAAAGCGATCGAATTTCTCTCTTTGCAACCTGGATAGCAGTCAGGTCTCGTTTTTGTTCAACCAAGTGCTCAGGAATGTTTTTGCCCAAATAGACAATTGCTGCAGCAAAAATGCACAAACCAATTGCGATTGCAAAAACTGAATCTATGCCCCAGGCGCCAATCGACATCGAGCCAATTACTGGTCCGGCAAAACCGCCAGCCCTGAATGTTCCGCCGAGCAATGAAAGCGAACGGCCGCGGTGCTCAAGTGGCGCTGCCCCCGCCATGTAGCCGTGTCTAGCTAGGCCAAAAACTGCAGCACCAGCCCCGATGCCGGTAATGCCCAAACCAAGTAACCAAATTGAGTCTGCAAACATGGCCACCAAAACGCCGAGCATGCCGAAAATTGCTGCCATCATCATTGATCGGCGCTCGCCGAATTTATTCACAATTGCCGCAGCTGGAATATCGGC
Organism: uncultured Rhodoluna sp.; assembly: GCA_937898095.1. Lineage (GTDB taxonomy): Bacteria > Actinomycetota > Actinomycetes > Actinomycetales > Microbacteriaceae > Rhodoluna. The sequence continues at coordinate 350 of CALDKR010000185.1, read as the reverse complement.
AATTAGCGTGCCCAGCATTAGCAAGCCAGCAACGGCGCCGGCGGTGGGCAAATCGGCACCCAAAGCCTTTGCCGAAGCCGGAATGATAGGAATCAGTGCAGATTCGGCGGTGGTGAAAAGAAATGAAGGAAGAAAAACCGGAATTATTAGCGAGCGAATCGAGAAGTTGCTTGTGCCCGCGGTCATGTTCCAATTATCAACCTTGCCGCAGCGTTTAGACTTGACCACAAATGGCAGACCTAGACCTCACCGCTGAAATCAAAGAGCTTCGCTCAACATTTGGCAGCATCAAAGAGGTTGTCGACCTGAAAAAACTCAAAGCTGAAATTGCTGAACTAAAAGAGACGGCG
>CALDKR010000184.1 GCA_937898095.1 uncultured Rhodoluna sp. | reverse complement strand
GGGAATACCTAACCACACCGCTTCTTCTTCACCGCGAAACCGCCATTTTGAACAACTGGGGTTCTGAGGGCTGGGAGCTAGTGCAAATCACCACCGGCCCAGAGGGCGGAATGATTGCTTTCTTCAAGCGACCAGTGGCTTAGGGGCTGAAATTGTCAAAAATTGAAGCTCGTCTAATCGAACTCGGATTCCCTCTTCCAGAGGTGGCCAAGCCAGTGGCGGCATACGTGCCATCGGTGGTCACCGGAAACCTTTGCTTCACATCGGGGCAGCTGCCATTCGTGAATGGTGCTTTGCCTGCAGCCGGCAAGGTTGGCTCGGGTGAAGGCCTGGTCGACCCTGCAGTCGCAAAAGATTTGGCTCGACTTTGCGCGCTGAACGCACTCGCTGCGCTAAAGCTTTCGATCGGCGACCTTGACCGCGTGACTCGAATCGTCAAGGTTGTCGGATTCGTCGCCTCTGTTCCTGAATTTACCGGTCAGCCAGGAGTCATCAATGGTGCCAGCGAATTTTTGGGCGAGGTTTTTGGCGAAGCCGGAATCCACGCTCGCTCTGCAGTTGGTGTGCCAGTTTTGCCGCTCGACTCAGCTGTTGAAGTTGAGCTAATCGCAGAGTTTAAATAGCTCGTAAAAAAACTAACCCCCGAATCTCGATAGAGGTTCGGGGGTTAGTTTTTAGAGCAAATTAGTCGCTTGCCCCTGCAGCGACAATTTTTATGAAAAGCAATAAATTGCTTTCACCTTTCTACGAAAGGCCGATCAAAAGCTCTGCGCTTTTGAAGCCGGTGCAAGCTAGTCGCTTGCCCCTGCAGCGACCTTTCCTGAGATGATGTCCATCACGCTGGTGTCGGCAAGGGTTGTGACATCGCCAATTGGGCGATCTTCAGCAACATCGCGAAGCAATCGACGCATGATCTTGCCAGAGCGGGTCTTTGGCAATTCAGCCACAACCATGATTTGGCGAGGCTTGGCGATCGGGCCGATTTCTTTAGCAACGTGGTCGCGCAAGATCTTGCTTACGTCGGCGTCTGAGCCTGCATTTTCAAGTTGGTTTTGGCGCAAAATCACAAACGCAACAACTGCCTGACCAGTGGTTTCGTCTTTCGCACCAACAACAGCAGCCTCAGCCACGAATGGGTGAGAAACCAGAGCTGATTCAATCTCAGCGGTCGACAAGCGGTGACCCGAGACATTCATCACGTCGTCAACGCGGCCAAGCAGCCATACATTGCCTTCATCGTCGAACTTCGCGCCATCGCCGGCAAAATACTTGCCGTGGAATTTGTCCCAATAGGTTTCTTTGTAGCGCTCTGGGTCGCCCCAGATTCCGCGAAGCATCGAAGGCCATGGCTCATCGATAACCAGCAAACCAGCGTGGTTTAGGCCAAGCTCGGTGCCCTCATCGTCAAGAATCTTGATCTCGACGCCGGGCACAGCCTTCTGTGCTGAGCCAGGCATCAGAGTGGTCAAACCAGGCAGCGGTGAAACCATAATCGCGCCGGTTTCGGTCTGCCACCAGGTGTCAACAATCGGGGCGTGGCCACCACCGATCACGTTGCGATACCACATCCATGCTTCTGGGTTAATTGGCTCACCAACTGACCCAAGAACACGGATAGAAGACAGGTCAGACTGCTTTGGAATCTGGCTGCCTAGCTTCATGAAGCTGCGGATTGCGGTTGGTGCGGTGTAAAGAATCGAGACTTTATATTTCTCGACGATTCTCCACCAGCGACCCCAGTCCGGAGTGTCTGGAGTTCCTTCATAGATGACCTGAGTCGCGCCGTTTGCGAACGGTGCGTAGGCGACGTAGCTGTGACCTGTGATCCAGCCGACGTCGGCGGTGCACCAATAAACGTCGGTTTCTTCGTGGAGGTCGAACACGTTTTTGTGGGTGTAGGCCGCCTGGGTTAGATAGCCGCCAGAGGTGTGCAGAATGCCCTTTGGCTTGCCGGTTGTGCCAGAGGTGTAAAGGATGAACAGCGGGTGCTCGGCGTTGAAACCCTTAGCCTCGTGCTCTGAAGATGCCGCTGCCATAGCGGCAGTGAAGTCGACATCGCGGCCTTCAGTCCAGCTGACCTCTTGGTTAGTGCGGCGCACAACCAAGACCTTTTCTACGCTAGGGCAGCGGTTGCCGGCGAGCGCGTCATCAACAGCTGGCTTTAGAGCGCTTGGCTTGCCGCGACGGAATCCACCGTCGGCGGTGATAACCAACTTCGCCTGGGCGTCATCGATGCGGCTGGCTAGTGAATCTGCCGAGAAGCCACCAAAGACCACTGAGTGAACGGCACCGATTCGGGCGATTGCCAACATCGAAACGACAGCCTCGACAATCATCGGCAGATAGACAGCAACGCGGTCGCCAGGCTTGACGCCCAGTTCGAGCAAAACGTTTGCAGCGCGCTTGACCTCTTCGGTCAATTGCGCATAGGTCAAGGTTCGGGTGTCGCCAGGTTCACCTTCGAAGTGAATTGCAACGCGGTCGCCGTTGCCTGCAAGCACGTGGCGGTCAAGGCAGTTGTATGCAACGTTCAGTTCGCCATCGTGGAACCATTTGGCAAATGGTGGGTTAGACCAGTCGAGAACCTCAGTGAAGTCTTTGTGCCAATGAAGGCGCTTGGCTTGTTTTGCCCAGAAACCCAGGCGATCAGCCTTGGCTTCTTCATAGATGCCGGCTTGCGCAATCGCGTTGGCGGTGAAAGCAGGGTCTGGCTCAAAGTGGCGCGACTCTTGCATAAGGGTTTCGATCTCGTGATCGGCAGACATCATTGTCCTCCAGTGAATAGGCGTGAAACTAGCGCAATAATGCCATACGAATGTAACGAAATTGTGTATTTGTTTCGTAACAAAGGTTCTTATTTGTCGGCGAGCGTTGAATTTACTGGCGAAGATAGCAAGCGTTTACTGAAAAATTTTTTGAAAAAAGATGCTGAATAGGGGAATCAAATCTTATGTTCGGGTATTACTATTTATTGAGTTAGCGCTTGACGTTAACCTGCGATACCGGTTCCCCCCAACGCGGTATCGCCCGGCCCCGGATTCTCCCCCCAGAATTCCGGGGCCCCCTAATTTAACGTGACTTTCAAAACGCATCAGTTATGCACAGATTTTCGATTGTTTTGTAATTGCTTTCGCGTTGCCTAGTTTGCTGGTCGCATGAACGCGAATTTGCCCAAAGCAATCCACGAGTTGCTTGCTCAAGATGGTTTGACCGACCTATTTATAAATGGTGCAAATCAAGTTTGGGCTCTGCAAGAGAGTGGCCAGGTTCTTCGGTTGCCTTCACCGTTTGCAGACGCTAGCGAGCTTGCCGAGTGCGCAATGCAATTGGCGGCTTGCGACTCCAAGCGTCTCGACCTGTCGGTTCCGTTTGCCGACATTAGCTTGCCAGGCGGCATTCGCGTGCATGCGGTGCTGGCGTCAAGCTGCTCACCACAAACCTTGATTTCAATTCGTGTTCACAAATCACACGCTGCGTCTATCGATGAATTAATCGCCGCCGGTTTTGCCACTTCAGCTCAAGCGGCCTATTTGCGCCAGATGCTAGCCGAGCGCCGTTCATTCCTGATTAGCGGGCCAACCGGCTCGGGCAAAACAACACTTTTACGAAGCCTGCTAGCAGAGTGCCGAAACGACCGCGTCGTGATTTTAGAAGACACGCCTGAGGTTGCGATTGATTCTGACAGGTGGGTTGGGTTGCGCACGCGCCAGGCAAATGTCGAGGGCCGAGGCGCAATCGATCTGCAGTCGCTGGTTGTCGAATCGCTTCGCATGAAGCCCGATCGAATCGTGATTGGTGAGGTTCGCTCCAGTGAATTGGTGCCATTGCTGCAGGCGCTAAACACAGGGCACGGTGGTTCGGCGGCAACTTTGCACTCAAATTCACTGACCGATGTTCCCAATCGTCTTTTAGCGATTGGAAAGACAGCCGGTCTAGATGCGTGGGTTTTGAGCGAACTGGCATCTTCTGCAATCAGCTGCGTTATTCAGCTGGCAATCACCGAAGGCAAGCGCAAAATCGAAGCAATTGGTGAGTTTTCTAAATCAAAGCAGGGCTGGTTGGCTATCGAACCAATTGCTTTTGCGCCCCACCTTCAATTGGTGCCTGCGGCCGAGACTCAGCAGTTGATGTTTGCATGAGTCGCACAATGTCTCGGGGCGCGAATTTGTCAGGCGATGCGGTTAGGCAGGTTCGCGAGTTAGCAAACCTAATCAGCGCCGGAATTCCGCCAGGGCAGGCTTTGCACTTAACCTCGGCACAACTTGAAGAAACGCCTGAGCTGGGTCTTCACTGGGCTCTAGCTCGCGACCTCGGCGCGCCTATCGCGAGCAGTTTGAACCGGTTGGCTGAAGGGCTCGAGGCAAATCAAGAGTCTCATCGCAAAATTCACCTTGCCTTCGAGACCCCGAGGCTCACCGCAAAACTGATCGCGTGGCTGCCCGTGGCAGGCATCGGAATAGCACAGCTATTGGGCTTGAACCCAATTGGCGCTGTTTTTAGCAACACGCTTGCCTTGATTGCAGTGCTTATTGGCTCGGCGCTTTTATTTGCCGGTCACTACTGGAGCAAACGCCTGTTGACCGACGCTAAGCCAACTCTCACCGATCCGGGGTTGTTCTCTGACTGTGTAGCACTGGCACTTGATGCCGGGTTGCCACCAAGCGTTGCCGCTCGCGAGGTGCACTCTAAATTTCAAACCCACATGGGCTATGAACCACCAGCCGAGTGTGCCGCCCAGACGCAAAAACTAATTGATCTGGCAATTCAAACCGGTGCCGGCGCAGCATCGCTTCTCAGAAATTCTTCGACACAAGCACGCCGCGACCAAGAGTTCGCACAGCACGATCAAATTTCGAAACTAAACATCAAATTGTTGTTGCCAATCGGGGTCACCATTTTGCCCGCATTTGGCTTGCTCACAATTGTGCCGGTCGCATTCGGCTTCTTGGCAAACAACAGATAGAAAGGCAAAAAATGAAAAAACTAATGGATGAAACCGGAGCGGCAACCGCTGAATATGCAATCGCCACTATGGCTGCAGTTGGCTTCGCCGGATTGCTAGTTGTAATCATGCGCAGTGAAGAGGTCAAGACAATTCTTTTTGACCTGGTCAAGTCAGCGTTGACCTTCACGAACCCAAATGGTGATGCCGCCGCGGTTGACCCAGCGCCGGCGCCTTAGTTGCTGCAAAAATCCACCTGCATAGCCGTGGCAATTAGAACAACACGCCTGGCAACTGATGTCGGCAGCGTGACGGCCGAGTTTGCCATCGCAATGCCTGCCGTTATGTCGGTCGTGCTGATTTTGCTCGGTTCATTTTCGCTGCAAATGCAAAAGTTTGATCTAACTGAAAAAGCAGCAATCGCGGCCCGCGCTTTTGCTAGAGGTGAATCAATCGATCTCATTGAGGGCGCTTTTGGCAAAGCCATCAATCTTGATCTGACCGACAAGGGTGAGCTTGTCTGTGCTGCGGCGCAGCGCCAGGTTGGCATACTCGGCTTTAAAAATGACCTACTCGCAATCAATGCGAGTCATTGCGCTCGCCGAACAGGGTTATAGCAATTGCTTAAGTTCACTGACGATAAAGGTGCCGGAACAGTCTTGGCCATTGGCTTAATTGGGGCAGCGGCAACTCTGTTTTTAATCACTGCGATGCTGTCGAATCTGTGGCTTCAGAAACTTCAGTTGCAGCAGGCCGCTGAGACAGCCGCAATTTCGGCAGCCGATAGTCTGCGCGGTTTGAGCACTGGTTATCCGTGTGATGTGGCCAAGCAGATTGCCGACCTGAATATGGCGAAACTGGCTGAGTGTCGTATTGTCGGTTTTGAGGTCTATATAAAGGTGCGTTTAATCGCACTGGGTATAGTTCTAAACGCA
>CALDKR010000183.1 GCA_937898095.1 uncultured Rhodoluna sp. | reverse complement strand
AGCCGGTTGACGGTCGTTTTGGGTTCAATGAGCGCTACACCGCTGGTGAAACCAACTATTTTGTGCCGGCTCGCTTGCCACAGCAGGTTCTAAAGCGCGCTAGCGACATGGCGATTAAGGCTCACGAGGTGCTTGGGCTTCGTCACTTGTCTCGAATCGACGTAATCGTCGACGAACACGGCGTTCCTTGGTTCTTAGAGGCCAACGTGGTGCCCGGTTTGACCGAGGTTTCACTGGTTCCGCAGGCGATTCACGCTGCGGGCAACTCACTGGGCGAGGTTTACTACTCGCTGGTTGAGACTGCTTATCGCAGCAGATAACTAATCCAGCATCTTGACGATGCGCTGAAGGTCACCGAAGGTCGCGAAATCAATCACAATCTGGCCCTTCTTTTTGCCCAGGCTGATGCTGACTTTGGTGTCGAACTTGTCGCCCAGGCGATCAGCGATCTCTTTCAAAGCATCTTGACGACCACCGGCCACAATTTTGGCCTTGCCCGGGGTTGGCTTGTCTAGGGCAACGGCCTCTTCGAGTGAGCGAACCGATAATCCCTCGTTGATTGCCTTATTGGCAAAGTGCTGCATGCGGGCCTCGTCGGCTGCGCCAAGAATCGCGCGAGCGTGACCGGCACTCAAAACACCAGCGGCAACCTTTTGCTGAACGGCAATCGGCAGTTTTAACAAACGGATGGTGTTGGTGATCTGCGGGCGAGAGCGGCCGATTTTCTCGGCCAGCTGGTCTTGGGTGATGCCAAAGTCGCTCAGCAGCTGCTGATAGGCACTGGCTTCTTCAAGTGGGTTTAGATTTGCGCGGTGAATGTTCTCGAGCAGCGCATCGCGCAGCATGTTGTCGTCTGCGGTTTCGCGAATCACTGCCGGAATCGCCTTTAGGCCGGCCTCTTTTGAGGCGCGAAGGCGGCGCTCACCCATGATCAGTTCATAGGTTGGCTGGCCGTCTTTTTCGCCGAGTGGGCGAACCACGATTGGCTGCAAAACACCAAATTCGCGCACTGAGTGAACCAGCTCACTAAATGCTTCGGGCTCAAAAACCGAGCGAGGCTGCTGCGGGTTTGGAACGATTGAGTTCAGGTCTAGGTGACCGAAACGAGCACCAGGAACGGCGACCAAGTTTGAGTCTTGGGCAGCAACAGCTGAGTTGCCTGCGGCGCCAGAACCCGCGCCAACACTGGCCTTGGCGGCTTTTGAAATCGCCGCTGGGTTGCCACCCTGGGCGCCACGATCATCAGTTTTGCTGGCACCTGGGCCGGCAAAAAACACATCGATCGGGCGCTCATTTGGTGCGGTTGAAGTTGGAATCAGGGCGCCAATGCCTCGGCCCAATCCGCCTTTTTTCTCAGCCATGGTTTACTCCTTTGAATGCAATTTCTGCAGCAGCTTCAAGATAAGACAAAGCGCCCGAATTCGAGCGGTCATAGGTAATTACAGTCTGGCTATAGCTCGGCGCCTCAGAGACACGAACCGATCTCGGGATAACCGCGTTCAAAACTTCGTTAGCAAAGTGCTGGCGCACTTCTTCGGCAACCTGCGATGCGAGGCGGGTGCGGCTGTCGAACATGGTCAGCAAAATTGTCGACATGCGAAGCTCTGGGTTTAGGTGCTTCTTGATCAGGTCGATGTTCTTCAGAAGCTGCGAGAGGCCCTCGAGAGCGTAATACTCACACTGAATCGGAATAAGCACTTCGCGGGCCGCCACGAAGGCGTTGATGGTCAATAGACCCAGGCTAGGCGGGCAGTCGATGAAGACATAGTCGGGGGGAGTCATCGAGGTTTCGCAATAGCGCTGAATAGCGTCGCGCAAGCGGTGTTCGCGGCCCTCAAGTGAAACAAGTTCAATTTCGGCACCGGCTAGGTCGATGGTGGCAGGAACACAGGTCAGACCAGGCATTTCAGAGCTAACCTGCACAACGTCGGCAATTTCAACGTTGTCAATCAGCACGTTATAGATGCCCGGGGTGCCCTCGCGGTGCTCGATGTTCAGTGCGGTCGAGGCATTGCCCTGGGGGTCAAGGTCGATGACCAAAACATTCATGCCCTTGTATGCCAATGCGGCTGCAAGGTTGACGGCGGTTGTGGTCTTTCCGACCCCGCCCTTTTGGTTCGAGATAGTGAAAATTCTGGTTCGGCCAGGCTTTGGCAGCTGAAGTTCATTGATGCGCGCTAGGCGCTGAGAGTTTTGGGCCAATTCGCGGCCAATTGGGCTTTCGCCGAAGCCCTGTGTGCTGGTTGCTATCGGGCCGGTGTTGGTTGAAACTGCAGTCGCAGCGGAGCTGGTGACAATAGGTTGAATTTGCTCTGCGGTCGGGTTCAGCGGGGCAGAGGCCGGCGTGCTGGTTGATTGGCTGTCAAATGCAGCGTTCAAACGAGCTAGATCTTGGGCGCGAGAAGTGTAGGCGGGCACTGATTGCCTACTTGAATTTCCATCAAATTGTTTCACGTGAAACCTTCTCTACTGTTCTGCCTACAAACTTCGCACTCGATTGTCGCTGAAACTCATCTTTCGATGAGTTTCAAACGCCCGCTCGCCAGTGAAGCCTTTTACTTCGAAGGCTTTTCAGATGTCGGACGAATGGCGGTTACTTCGCCAGGAATGCCAATCCAGCCGGTTGGAGCTGGTGAGATCTTTGGTTCGTTCATTGCTCCAGCTTAGTTAAAACCACAGTGGTGGGTTCGGCTAGATGTGCGGTTCCCACCTGCACAATGTCAAAGCTCTTGATTTTCAGCTTCTTCATTAGCTTCTTTGATTCGTCGATTTCTTCGGCCGCCTTTGCACCCTTGAGGGCGATGATTTCGCCGCCGTCTCGAGTTAGCGGAACGGTCATGCGCAAAAGCTTCGGTAGCGCTGAAACGGCTCGTGCGGTCACGATGTCAAACACTTCGCCAACCTCTTCGGCACGAGCTCGAATCACACGCACGTTGGTCAAGCCAATTTCATCGACCATCAGTTTTAGCCAGTTCGATCGACGTTCCATTGGCTCAATCAAGACAAATTCAGCATCTGGCTGGGCAATTGCCATTGGAATTCCGGGCAGCCCAGCGCCAGAACCAACATCAGCGCATGTTTTGCCGGCCGGAACAAGTTCAGCGACCACAGCTGAATTCAGAATGTGACGAGACCAAAGTTTTGGCATTTCTCGTGGGCCGAGAAGGCCGAGCTCGTCGCTGTCGCGAACTAGGGCGTTGAAATAGATGCGAGCTTTGTCGATGTTGGCACCAAAAATCGCAGTCGCGTTAGATGGTTCGAGTTCTGGCTCGAAAACTTCATCCATTTGATCGTGGCTTCTATGAAGGCTTGACGACGATGTGGCGCTCTTTGCCTTCACCCTCAGACTCTGAAACCAAACCAGCCTCAGAAACCAAGTCGTGCACAATCTTGCGCTCATACGAAGACATTGGCTTTAGGTGTGAAACCTCGCCAGTCTCGCTCACCTTGGCAACAATGCGGTCGACCAAGCGGGTTAGCTCGTCAACGCGGGCCTGGCGTGAGCCACCGACATCCAAAATCAAACGGCTAAAGCCGTTGGTCTTAACCTGAACGGCCAAGCGGGTTAGCTCTTGCAGAGCCTCGACGGTCTCTGGGTCAGAAATCAGCTTTAGGTTGCTGCTGTCGTCGGCTTTGATCTCGACATATGCGCGACCTTGGCGAACGTCGATCTCGATGTCGCCATCTAGGTCGAAGATGTCTAGCAGTTCTTCTAGATAGTCAGCGGCGATGTCGCCCTCTTCTTCTAAAGCCTTGATTGCTGCGGCTGGGTCTAGGGGAGTCTTGTCGCCCGAGTCGCCATTTGTTTCACGTGAAACATCTGCGGCATCGACGGTTTCTTCAACCTCTGCGGTGGTGTTTTCGTTTGTCATTTAAAACCTGTTTCTCGAAAGGCCGACTAGTTGTTCGGCTTGGTTGGTGGCTTTGGAGCGGCTGGCTTCTTAGCCGCCGGCTTTTTTGCAGCAGCGTTGTTGGCAGCCGGGGCAGCAGTGCTCTTCTTGGCACGAGCTTTTCCGGTCGGCTGAACACGCTGACGAGCTGCTGGTTCTGCAACAACCTCAACAGCCTCAGCCTTTTTAGCAATTGGCAACTTGCCGCGCTTGGCCAAACGGGCCTCGCGCTGCTTGTGAGCGATTGAACCCGGGGTTGGCATGCTGCGAATAACAACAAACTGCTGGCCCATGGTCCAGAAGTTAGAAGCCAACCAATAGAACATGACACCCAGAGGGAATGAGATACCCGAGATTGCAAAGATCAACGGGAATACATACAAAAGAATCTTCTGAGTCTGCATGTATTGGCTGTTAGCGACATCTGGATTCTGGTTCTTAGCGATGATCTGCTGCTGAGTGATGAACTGCGATGCTGTCATCGCGACGATCATTACTGCGGCAAGGATTTTGACCTCAAGAAGGTCGCTGCTCAAGAAGGTGTCTTTCAAAGGCGCACCGAAGAGGTTTGAGCCGGCGAACGACTGAGCAAGGTCTAGGTTCAAAAGGCCAACGCCACCCTTGCCGGTGGTGACCGAGTGCTGAGCGTCGTTCAATACGAAGAACAGACCCGAGAAGATCGGCATCTGAATTAGCAGAGGCAAGCATGAGCTGAGTGGGTTTGAGCCGGTGCGCTTATAGAGCTCCATCTGCTCTTTAGCGAATTTTTCGCGTGACTCGCGGTCGTTTTTGCCCTTGTATTTCTTCTGCAGTTTCTGAAGCTCTGGCTGCACCAGAAGCATGTTGCGCTGGCTCTTGATTTGCTTCACAAAGATCGGAATCAATGCCGCACGAACCACAACGGTTAGTCCAACGATTGAAAGCACCCAGGTGATGCCGGCGGTGGCGCTTAGGCCAAGCGCGGTGAACAGGGTGTGAAAGCTGACCAAGATCAGTTCGATAACCCATTTAATTGGCCACAGAATATCCATTTGTTGCCCTTCTTTTATAACTAAGTCTGTTTCGACTAATAGGCACAGCCGCATGATTCTGCTCGAATCATGAGCCAAGCCGCCTAGCCAAGCGTTTTGTTCTTCGAAACCTCGCGCTTTGCGGTTGGCACCACAAACCCACGTTCAGTCACTCTGAACCAGCCACATCGGTGTGGCCTTACTTCGTCAACGCCCCCCGCACTCCACGGGTTGCATCGCAAAATTCTCCAGGCAGTCAAAACTGCGCCCAAAAGCACGCCTCGCTGCTGAAACTGCCCCAAGCCATAGGCACTGCAGGTCGGGTAATACCGACATACATCGCCATAAAGCGGTGAGATCACCTTGCGATAACCAAGCACCAGGGCAATCACCAAATTTCTTGGCAAAAACCAAAGCCAAAGCAAAGCGTTCATCGAGCTGCGCTGCCCGCTGCCTTGCTGAAGGCCGTCAAGAATTCTTCTCGAAGTTTATTCCACTCGATCTCAGCGGCCCCCGGCAGGGCGCGAACCACAACATCAAATTTTGAACCGGTATGCCCCACCGCACTTTGCTCACTGATGTTGATTGGGGATAAGCCGTCAATTTTTGGGGCACCGACCGGAGTTTGACCGGTGAGAACCTCTCGGGCGATTGCCCTCATGCGGCGCTTGACCAAATTGCGCTTAACCGCGCCACCGATGGTTTTTGCCACGACAAAACCAAAGCGGGCATGAGGCTGAGCCTCATCCCGCTTTAGATAGATGATTAGGTGGTCTGCTGAGACCTTGCGACCTGATCTCATGGCCGAACGAAAGTGCTCAGCTTTGAGAAGTCTGTTTTCACGCGCCAGCATGTGGCCGCTAAAACTTTGATTTAGGCCGAAAGCTCTGCGCGGCCCTTGCGGCGGCGAGCAGCCAAGATGGCGCGGCCGGCACGAGTCTTCATGCGCAGACGGAAACCGTGGGTCTTTGCGCGACGACGGTTGTTTGGCTGAAAAGTACGCTTTGACATTGATCTTCTCCGGTTGGATAAAAAGTTTTGGGTGCTCGAAAAGCACAAAGTGTGCAGAGCAACCTCATTAACCTACGCCAAACTGCGCGGCGAGGTCAAGTTTTTGTGAACTAATTTCGACACAAACTGGTCAAACAAAAAACATTGCCACTACAAGTGTGAAAAATTACGTAATGACACGCCGAGCCGATTTGCTTTTAAGGTCACATATTCAGTTGAATTCTCGACAGACAAAAATCCAAAAGATTTTTTGGGGGCAGCACAATCCACAGCTTTTCCACAGGTGAATAACTTTGTGGAAAACCTGCCGACCCCAGTGATTTACTAGCGACATAGATTTGACGACGAGGTTCACATGAGCGAAGACCAGGCAGTTGTTGCCCTGTGGCGCTCGCTCGTTGAGACCCTTCGTGCCGACTCTCGCCTCAGCCCTCAACTTCTCGGCTTTTTGCCCCTGGTTGAGGCAAAGGGTGTTTTGGGTGAAACGCTCTATCTAGAGGTTCCAAACGAATTCACTCGCAACATGATCGAGCGCGAGATGCGCGCCAACATCCAAGATGCAATGGCCGCCCAGTTGGCAATTGCCGAACTCGCCGGTGAGCGCAGCCCGATCAATTTTGCGGTTGTGGTTAATCCAGAGATCGAAGAAAATTTCACCCGCTCGCTGGTTCCGCCAGAGCCGGCGATTGACGAGTCGGTTCCGTTCAACTTTGGCGCCGATCAGACCCGCACCGATTTCAGGCCCTATGTTCCTGAGCCGTTCGGTTCAGACCGCACCACCAGCAATGTCGGCTTCGACACTCGGCTGAACCCGAAATACAAGTTTGAAAACTTTGTGACCGGCGGTTCAAACCGCTTCGCGCACGCCGCGGCTTTCGCAGTTTCAGAACAGCCGGCCAAGGCCTATAACCCGCTGTTTATCTATGGAGACTCGGGCCTGGGCAAAACTCACTTGCTTCACGCAATCGGCCACTATGCCCTCAGCCTTTATCCGCGAATCAAGGTTCGTTATGTTTCGAGCGAAGAGTTCACCAACGACTTTATTAACGCGATTCAAAACAACCGCACCAATCAATTTCAGGCCGAATATCGCGACATCGATGTTTTGCTGATCGACGACATTCAGTTTTTGTCGGGCAAAGACCAAACTCAAGAGGCCTTTTTTCACACCTTCAACACACTGCACGACCACAACAAACAGGTTGTGATCACCAGCGATTTGCCGCCTAAGCAGTTGAGTGGCTTCGAAGACCGCATGCTCTCGCGATTTGAGTGGGGTCTATTGACCGATATTCAGGCACCAGAGCTTGAGACCCGCATCGCAATTTTGCGCAAAAAAGCTGAAAACGAGCACCTCGATGTTCCAGATGACATTTTGGAATACATGGCGGAGCGCGTGGCATCTAACATTCGTGAGCTTGAGGGAACCCTGATTCGCGTGACGGCCTTCGCTAATTTGCAGAGACAGCCAGTAGACATGCAGCTGGTTCAAACACTTTTGAAAGATGTGGTTCCGCTTGGTGAGTCTGTCACCGTCGCACCGATCGACATCATCAATGCGGTTGCTGCGTATTACAAGATTTCTCCAGATGACATTTATTCTCAGAGCCGCGCCCAGGCAATCGCGCTAGCGAGACAAATCGCGATGTATTTGTGCCGCGAGCAAACTGGTTTGTCTCTGCCTAAAATCGGTGAGATTTTTGGCCGTGATCACACCACGGTTATGCACGCCAACAAAAAGGTCAACGACCTGATGAACGAGCGTCGCTATGTCTACACCCAGATCACTGAAATCATCAATCGCATCAAGGGCAAAAACTAAGGTTTTTGTAATTTCAAATAATCCGTCTCATTTTTCGAGGCGGTTTTTTGTAAGTTGAACCGCCGGTGAATGTGCGGTTTACCCGAAGTTTGATCTATTAATCCCTAAAGTTTTAGTTGAAACTTAGATATGCACAAATCTGTGCACAACTTGTGGAAAACAATTCATATTCAGTGAATTATTGACATTCAGCTTGGATAACAACTTTTAACAACTAACAGTTTCTTGAGTTATCCACAGAATTTTCCACAGCTGTGTAAACAACTTACAAGTTTGTAATTTCATTGATTTCATTGGTGAAGCGTTGTTTATCCACATTGTCCACAGTGGTTAAGGTTTTGATTATTTAAATATTGATATTTAAAAAACTCATAACAAATAACGATTTTGAATTACAAAACATTCGATCAACTGAATCGGGCTAAACACCGCGTATTTATTGGTTTCTGTGCCAAGATAGAGCTCTAATCGCCGGCACGCAAACATCGATGTTTTTGTGATTTGTTTTGTGATTTGCCGCACTAGTTTTTCAAAACCAAATTGGGGTCATCTTGAAGTTTCAAGTCAACAAAGACGTGCTCAGCGAGGCAGTCTCTTTTGCTGTTCGACTTTTGCCACAGCGCACCACCCTGCCGATCTTGGGTGGAATTCTGATCGAGGCTGACGCCAACGCTCTTCGACTATCAGTTTTTGACTATGAGGTTTCAGCCCAGGCTGAGATTGTCGCCAAAGTTGAGACATCAGGTCGAGTTTTGGTTTCTGGTCGTTTGCTTTCAGAAATCGCATCAAAGCTGCCAAACGCACCGGTTGAATTCTCAACCGAGGGGTCAAAGGTTTTGGTCACCTGTGGCGCAACCAAGTTCAACCTTTTGACCATGCCGGTTGAGGAATATCCAACCCTGCCTGAATTGCCAGCACTATCAGGCACAATCAGCGGCGAGGCATTTGCTGCAGCAGTCAGCCAGGTTTCAGTCGCGGCTTCAAAAGACGATGTGACCCCGGTGCTCACCGGTGTTCAGGTCGAAACCGGCGAAAAGAGCATTTCATTCGTTGCAACCGACCGCTATCGCGTGGCTTTGCGTGAAGCAGCTTGGTCAGCGGCCCCGGGTGGCGCGGGCCAGGTGGCATTGGTTCCGGCCCGAACCCTCGAGCAGGTGGCTAAAACCTTTGGCAACCAGGGTGAAATTGCAATTTCGATCGCGAAATCGAACGATCGCGAAATGATCGCCTTCAAAGCCAACAACCGCTCGGTTACCTCATTGCTTCTAAAGGGCAATTTTCCGCCGGTTAAATCGCTCTTTCCCGAGTCAATTGACAACTATTCGGTGATCAACACCTCAGATTTGGTTGATTCGACCCGCCGTGTGTCTTTGGTGCTTGAGCGCGAAAGCCCGCTGCGCTATTCGTTCACCGAGGGACAGGTTTCACTCGAGGCCACCGGCAACGAGACCGCCCAGGCCTCAGAAAACATCGATGCCGAGCTATCTGGCAAAGAAATCGTGGTTTCGCTAAAGCCACAGTTCTTGATCGATGGTCTAGCCGGCGTGCATAGCGAATTTGTGAAGATCGCCTTCACCAACAACGACAACCCAAACAAGCCGGGCCCGGTTCTAATTTCAAGCCACGGATCAAAAGAAAAGACCGATTCAGACAGCTATCGCTACCTGCTTCAGCCAAATCTTCTAGTTCGCTAGTCGCCCGAGATGTTCATAAAACATCTTTCGCTCGCGAACTTTCGAAATTACAAAACCGCCGAGGTTGAACTCGCCCCGGGAGTGAACTTGATAGTTGGCCCCAATGGCCAAGGCAAAACCAACCTGGTTGAGTCAATTCGCTATCTTTCGACACTTTCTTCACACCGCGTCGCGGGATACGTGCCGCTGATCAAAGCCGGCGAAGGCTCGGCCGTGATTCGAGCGATGGCCTCTTTTGAAGAGCGCGAAATTTTGGTTGAGGTTGAGCTAAACCGCGAAAGCGCCAACAAGGGGCGGGTCAACAAATCGCCGGTGGCGCGGGCCCGCGACATTCTGGGCTATGTAAACACCGTCACTTTTGCCCCCGAAGATCTCGATATCGTCAAGCGCGACCCATCAAACCGCCGGGCGTTTATCGATGAACTTGTAATTCAAGTTTGGCCTCGATTCGCCGGTGTTTATGCTGACTATGACCGGGTGCTCAAGCAGCGAAACACGCTTTTGAAATCCGCTCGCGCAACCGGCGCAAAAGGGTCGGCGCTTTCGACCCTCGACGCCTGGGATGCCTCGCTAGTCAGCCATGGATCAGAGATTGTCGCGGCGCGCGTCGATTTGGTGAATCGCCTTCAGCCATTTTTGTTTGGCGCATATCAGTCGATAGCTGTTGCAAATAATGAACCAAAAATTTTGGTGAAAAGCTCGCTCGCCGGGGCTGGTGTTCCGGCCAGTTTTGGCGGCGCAGGTTCTGGCGGGCTAGCTGCCGGCGGTTTGTCGGCCGCTGCCTCTGCTGGCCTGGGCGCCGTTGAAGAAGACGACCTTGACGGCAGCGATGGGCTTGA
>CALDKR010000182.1 GCA_937898095.1 uncultured Rhodoluna sp. | reverse complement strand
ACCTGCGCACCCGCCTCCGGAGAGCGGCGCTCTATCCCCTGAGCTATAGGGGCTAAGGGTCTTGCTCAGTCTAATCGGCGGGTGTCTTAGACTTCAGGCTGTTGCAATACAAGTGGAGGTTGAAATGGGTTTGAAGTTGCCGGGCCAGTGGGTTTGGGATTCGTGGTTTGTGTTCGATGGTGAACGTCACCACGCTTTTTATCTTCAGGCCAGTCGCGCGCTGCAAGACCCAGAGCGCCGTCACAACAACCCGTCGGTCGGTCACGCTGTTTCAGACGATCTGGTGAATTGGCAGGTGCTCCCAGACGCGCTTATTTACAGCGACGCACCGGCAATTGACGACTACACAACCTGGACCGGCTCGGTCATCAAAGACGACAATGGCCTCTGGTGGATGTTTTATACCGCTAGAACCAGACAGGATGGCGGCGAGCGTCAGACCGTAGCTGCGGCCACATCAACCGATTTGATCACTTGGAACAAACGACCAGAGAACCCTGTAGCTCAGGCCGATTCACAGTGGTATCAGACCCTAGTTGGCGGCTTTGAGAACGAGCCTTTCAGAGACCCTTGGGTTTTTAGATTCGAAGGCGATTCTGAGTGGACCATGTTGGTCACGGCCAACAACAAGGCAGCAACCCGTGAGCGTGAGCGCGGCGCTCTGGCAATGGCCAAATCAGACGACCTGATTAACTGGCGCCTTTTGCCACCTCAGGGTGGCGACCAGGGCTTCGGCGAAGCCGAAGTCTTTCAATATGAAATTGTCGACGGCGTGCCGATCCTGCTTTTCTGCTGCGGATCGCACTGGTTGTCTGAAGACCGCAAAAGCGTCGATCGCGATGGCGGCCTCTACAGCATCCCGGTTTCAAAAGACCTAACCAATGTCGATTTCACCAAGTCTGTTCGCTTTGATGTCGACAACCTGTATGCATCTCGCTTGGTAAAGGGCAACGATGGCAAGTGGAATTTGATTGCATTTATTAACTATGTCGACGGCAAATTCGTTGGTGAACTTTGCGACCCGATTCCGGTGACGGCTGATCCGGTTCTAGGCCTTATCAAGCGCTAAATAGGCGTTCAAGGGTATGATTTAGAGGTTATTTTAAAGCCCCTATTTCAGCATTACTAAGGCACACTCAATGACT
>CALDKR010000181.1 GCA_937898095.1 uncultured Rhodoluna sp. | reverse complement strand
GGTCTTCGCCGCTGGACTGGTGGCTGCGGGTTCGACCGCAACGACCGGTGGCCCAGAGGTCAACATCTGGATCATGGCGTTCGGCGTCGGAGTCGCCGCCTGGCTCGGAGACCAGGTGGGGTATACGCTCGGTCGTCATTATGGCCGCCCATATCTTGATCGCCGCAAAGGCGAGTGGCTAAAGTCGGCAATTCAAAAGTCTGAACGCTTTTATGATGCTTGGGGCTGGTGGGCTGTTGTTATCGCTCGATTCATGCCTTGGGCTCGGGTGTTCGTTCCGCCAATTGCCGGCATTGCGCACATGAATTACTACAAGTTCTTTTCGGCAAACCTAGTTGGGGCAGTTGCTTGGGGTGTTGGTCTAACCGTGACCGGTTATTTCGCAGCTTATATTCCGGCGGTTAAAAATGCCTCGTATGGCATCGCCATCTTCTTTATCGTGGCCTCTTTGATTGCCGGCTTCAGGGCTTGGCGCCGCGGTCGCTAAAGGTCACGTTGAAAAAGGGTGCTTCGGCACCCTTTTTGTTTATCGGTTGCTTCCGAATCTAAAAGTTGGCAAGCTCCGCAGATTTTTCGCGAGCATAGAAGTCGAGTTCTTGCGCTGCCCAGCGACCCCAAAATTCATCATTTCCTTCGCGGGCAACCCAGCGCTGGTGCCTTATCGATTCGTCGACTTCAAGCCAAACCCTAATTACGCCGCTCTCGGCACTGCGTCGGTTTAGCGAACCGCACCCTTCGATAATCAGGGGAGTGCCTCCGCTAAATTCGCGCCACTCATTTCTCGCACCAAGCGACCAATCCCACATTTGCCACTCGGCTTTCTGGCCGCGCGACAACGGGTTCAAAATCATCCGCTGCAGATAATCCGCACCCGCATCAAGGCCATACCAGCCTTCATAGAGGTCATCCATGTGAATAACGCGGGGCAGGGTTTCGCCATCCCGAAACAGTTGCCGCTGCAGTGCATCAGCCAAAGTGCTTTTGCCTGAGCCGGCTCGACCGTCGATCAAAATAATCGGAGTCTGTAAACCCTTGTCGATTAGGTCGAGCGTTTTGTTGCTGAGGAGGTCAACAAAATTAGCGAGGTCAAAAGTTTGGTCGGGCA
Source organism: uncultured Rhodoluna sp. (assembly GCA_937898095.1). Lineage (GTDB taxonomy): Bacteria > Actinomycetota > Actinomycetes > Actinomycetales > Microbacteriaceae > Rhodoluna. The sequence goes on along the minus strand of CALDKR010000181.1, from coordinate 1,367 downwards.
CCCGTATAGGTTATTCGGTTGCGAAGACTATGCCTCGACTAGAACGTCTGGGTGCTTGTCGAAGCGATAGCCGCCACCGCGAACAGTGCGAATGATGTCTTCGTATCCGGCGATTTTTGCGCGAAGGCGACGAACGTGAACATCGATGGTGCGGTCGTTCGGTGCGTTCTCTTCGTCATCAGCCCAAATGATGTCGATGATCTCGCGGCGGCTGATGGTCTCGCCCTCGTTCTCAACCAGATAGTTGATTAGCTCGAACTCTTTGAAGGTTAGTTCGGCGTTGTTGCCGTCGACGAAAACCTTCTTGCGCAGAGCATCGATGACGATTCCTTGAGCTGGCTTGTTGTCTTCGGCGCTCTGCTGGCCAACGACTAGCTTGTCGATTGCGCGTGGGTCGCGCAGTGCGGTGCGAACAACATCAACGCTCTTGCCACCGACACCTTTTGGTGCAAGCGCAACTGCTGCATAGGTTTCTTGGGCGGCTGCCGGAACCAATTCGGCGACAGTCTTGCGAAGTGCGCCGACAAGTTCGGCCAGGCTAACGCCAGCTGCCTTTGCGGTTGCTTCGTCGATGCCGACATAAAGCGCGAAGCCGCGGGCTTCGGTTTCGGTTGGAACAGCGGTGAGGGTTGAGGTTTGGGTTGCAGTCTGAGCTGCAGTTGCGGTTGATGCTGAGCGGTATGCGTCTAGGTGAGCGATTGCCATTTTGAAAATTCCTTTTGTGTGTATGCGAAGTTTTGGACTGTGCATGAATCACATGCTTTTGTCGGGGATTGGTGTCAGCTAACAAAAATGGCCGGGGTTCTTATCGAACTCGCCGGCCAGTGTGATCAGATGATCTGTTGGTTAGCGACACATTCGCATACACATAACAGCCATCATCATTGAGGTGCGCTTAGCGGCTGCCTCAACTGAGAATGATGAAAGGTTGCTGTTAGTCATGTCTCAAACCATAAATGATGAATTACAAATCTGTCAAATTGTTATTTATTCGGCGAGTCCATAGAGACGATCGCCGGCATCGCCGAGACCCGGAACGATGTATCCGAGTTCGTTGAGTTTTTCGTCGAGCGCACCGAGAACGATGCGAACATCTTTGCCGTGCATCGCTGCCTCGACAGCGGCCAAACCTTCAGGAGCACCGAGCAGGCAGATCGCGGTCACTTCAGTGGCCCCGCGCTCGAAGACATAGTTAATTGAGTCAATCAGAGTGCCGCCAGTGGCCAGCATCGGGTCGATTATGTAAACCTGTCGGCCACTCAAATCATCTGGCAGGCGGTTGGCATAGGTGAATGGCTGCAGGGTTTCTTCGTCGCGCTTGATGCCCAAAAAGCCCACGGTTGCGGTTGGCAGTAGCTTGATGATGC